>NZ_CALAYQ010000071.1:0-44647 GCF_937894855.1 uncultured Zoogloea sp. | reverse complement strand
CATCGAGCGTCTCCCGCAGGCCATCGGCCAGATCCACGCTGGCGCGCCAGCCCAGCTCCCGCTCGATGCGGGCCGGCGAATAACAGGCCGAGCCGAGCAGCCGATCCAGCGCCTCGCTATCGAGCGGCATGCGCCGCCCGAGGACGGCCGCGCCCAGATCGCCCAGCCGCGCCGCCGCGGCGAGCACGCCCCGGGGCACCGCCCAGCCAACCGGAGGCATGCCGCTGGCGGCCCGCAGCGCGTCGTAAAGCTGTCGCCCGGAATGAGTTTTGGGGTGGGCGACGATGTAGCTGCGCCCAGCTGCACGCGGGTCGCCCGCCACCCGTCGCATCGCCGCCACCACGTCGACCACATGGACCATCGAGCGGCGGTTACCGGTTTCGGGCAGCGGCGGAAACCACCCGCGCCGCACCAGCGCGGCCATCCGCTCCAGGTTACCCCGCCCGCCGGCGCCATAGACCATCGCGAGGCGCAGGCACACCACATGCATCCCGAAACGCTCGCCGGTGGCCAGCAGCACGGCCTCGGCCTCGCGCTTGGCGAGGCCGTAGGCCGACGCGGGCGGAACGGGCCAGGCTTCGTCGATGCAGTCGTCGCCAGGATCGCCCATCGCCTTGACGCTCGAGAGGAACACCAGCCGCCGCACGCCAGCCCGGCCGGCGGCTTCGGCCAGCACCCGGCTGCCTTCCAGATTGACGAGCCGGTGCCGCGCCGCGTCGGCCTCGCTGCGGGCACCAAAGGCGTGGGCGTGGCCGGCGCAGTGGAATACCGTGTCGATGCCGGCGCAGGCCGCGGCGAGGCTGGCCGGCTGGCACAGGTCACCGCGGATCTCGTCGGGGCCGGCCGGCTCGCGCCGGGTGAGCACCCGCACGCGCAGGCCGTCCGCCCGCAAGGCGGCCACGAGACGCCTGCCGATGAAGCCGTTTCCGCCGGTAACGAGGATGCCCATGGCGTTCAGAACACCTCGCGCCGCCGCAGGTAGCTGGCGAAGCGCGGCACGCCGTCCTGGGTCAGGTCGCGATAGACGAAGGTGACGAGACTGCCGACGGGCGGCGGATTGCGCCGCTCTGCGTCGGTAAAGCCGGTGCCGAGCTGGAAGCGCACGCCCTTGTCGGTTTCCACCAGCAGCGCGCCCATCAGGCCGTCGAGCCGCCCGCGGCCCGGCAGATGGGCGATCACCGTGGCTTCGGCGTCGAGGAGCGGCTTGAGCTTGAGGAGCACGTCGCTGCGGCCGGTAAGATAAGGCGCGTCGGCCAGGTGGAGCATCAGCCCTTCGCCGCCACCGGCGACGACTTCGTCGAGCTTTGCCTGGAGCGCCGGCCGATCGGCGACGCGGAACTGCTCGACCACCGCCAGCCACGGCACGCCGGCCCGGGCCACGATGGCCTGCAGACGGGCGATGCGTTCGGTGAAGGAACCCTCACCGCCGGGCTGCTCGAAGACCATGAATCGCACCGGGCGCCAGTCGTCGTCGCGGGGCTCGCGGCGGCGGACGATGCCGGACAGATCCTCGAAACGCCCGCGACCGAGCCACAGCTCACCGTCCAGCGGCTCCGGCGGCAGGCCGGCGACGAACCACGCCGGCGCATTCACCACGCGCCCGCTGCGGAACCGCAGGACGCGGCCATCCCAGACGGCGCGCACGCCATCGAGTTTTTCGCTGACCCAGTAGCGGGTGACATCCACATCGCCCCGCAGCACTTCGGCCAGGAGCAGCGGCGGCGCCGCGACACCGGCGACCGCCAGCACCCGGGCCGGGCCGCAGAACGCAGCCGCAAGGGCAGCGCAAACCCCGCCGCGCAGCCACGCGCGACGGGTTTCAAGGGGAGTCTTCAGAACCATTTCCAGCCGTGCAATCGGAAGAACAGCGCGGCACCGTGCATGAAGAGGCGGATGTGATGCAAGCCCTTCTTTGCCGCGTGGCCGCCATGATGCACGACTTTCACCGTCGGCACATATGCGATCCGCGTTTCACGGGCGGCGCGCAGGCTGAGGTCGTAGTCTTCGAAGTAAAGAAAGAAGCGCGAATCGAAACCGCCGAGCCGGCGCAGCACGTCGGTGCGGAAGCACATGAAGGCGCCGCTCACCAGCGGCGGATCCCACACCACGGCGTCACCGATCACGTCCTGCATCTCATAGCGGGCCATGCGCGCGGCAAAGCGGCGGCGCAGCCAGCCGGGCGCAAAGCCGCGCAGGAACAGGTCGAACACCGTCGGCACGCGCTTGCACAGGTATTGCACGCGGCCATCCTCCCAGCGCACCGCCGGGGCGATCAGGCCGCATTCGGGGTGTGCGCGGAAGAAGGCCCGGGCCTCGACGAGGGCGTCGGGGGCCAGTTCGAGATCGGGATTGAGAATCAGGTGGACGTCGCCGGCGCCATCGAGGCTGAGGTTGTGCCCGCAGCCGAAGCCCACGTTGCCGTGGCCGGAGAACACGTGAACCTGCCAGTCGTCGGGCAGTTGCAGGCCGGCGAGCACGGCGTCGCTGCCGCCGTTGTCGATGAGGAAGAGATCGGGGACGACATCGGCCGCCCGGCTCGCCGTGACCAGCGAATCCAGGGTTGCCTTGAGCTGCGCGGCGTCGGGCCGGTACAGCACGAGGCTGACGGTCAGGCGCTCCATCAGCGCCCGACTTCAGGATTGGCGGGCGGCAGGACGCCGCCCAGCGCGACAGACATCAAACCTTGTAGTAACTCCGGTACCACTCGACGAAGCGGCCGATGCCCACCGGCACCGGGGTGGCCGGCACGAAGCCCGTCCAGGCGTTGAGGGCGTCGGTGTTGGCGTAGGTGGCGGGCACGTCGCCATCCTGCAGCGGCATGAAGTTCTTCTCGGCCTTCTTGCCCACGGCGTTCTCGATGGCTTCGATGAAGCTCATCAGCTCGACCGGGTTGTTGTTGCCGATGTTGAACACGCGGAAGGGCGCGTTGCTGGTGCTGGGGTTCGGCGCGTCCGCGTTGTAGGTGGCGTCCGGCTCGGCGGTGTGGTCGAGGGTCTTGATGACGCCCTGGACGATGTCATCCACGTAGGTGAAGTCGCGCTTCATCTTGCCGTGGTTGAACACGTCGATGGGGCGGCCTTCGAGGATGGCCTTGGTGAAGAGGAACAGGGCCATGTCCGGACGACCCCACGGGCCATACACGGTGAAGAAGCGCAGGCCGGTGGTAGGCAGACCGAACAGGTGGCTGTAGGTGTGCGCCATCAGCTCGTTGGCCTTCTTGGTGGCGGCGTACATGCTCACCGGGTGGTCGACGCTGTCGCACTCGGCGAACGGCATCTTGGTGTTGCCGCCATACACGCTGGAGCTGGAGGCATAGACGAGATGCTGCACCTTGTTGTGGCGGCAGCCCTCGAGGATGTTCATGAAGCCCGAGATGTTGCTCTCGATGTAGGCGTGGGGATTGACCAGCGAGTAGCGCACGCCGGCCTGGGCGGCCAGGTGGATGACCTTGTCGAACTTCTCTTCGGCGAAGAGCTTTTCCATGCCTTCGCGGTCGGCCACGTCGAGCTTCACGAAACGGAAGTTTTCGTGGGGCGTGAGGCGGGCGAGGCGATCCAGCTTGAGCTGGACGTCGTAGTAATCGTTGAGGTTGTCGAGGCCGACGACGGTGTCGCCGCGCGCCAGCAGGAGCAGACTGGTATGCGAGCCGATAAAGCCGGCAGCGCCGGTAACGAGAATTTTCATGTTCGTGAGGGACGATGCAGGTTGTAGGGCGGGCGCGCCTTCCGGGCGAAACCGTCAGCCCGGCATTTTCGCACGGGCACATGACAGCGTAAATCCAAGACACAACTTGTGCCGTGGCATCTGCAACGCCCGGTATACTTTGAGGCCATCGCATCGACACTCATCCCCTTGATCCATCGCAGCCTTTACACCGCCGTCTGGTATGCCGCCGCGCCCTTCGTGGGCCTGCGGCTGCTGTGGCGCGCGCGCAAGCAGCCGGAATACCTGCAGCACGTGGGCGAACGCCTGGGCCGCTACACCGGCCTGCCGCCGGGCCCGGTGATCTGGCTGCACGCAGTATCGGTGGGCGAGACCCGGGCCTGCGCGCCGCTGCTGCATGCGCTGCTCGATGCGCACCCGGATCACTCGGTGCTGCTCACCCACATGACGCCCACCGGCCGGGCCACCGCCGCCGAGCTCTATGGCAGCCTCGCGCCGCGGGTGCAGAGCGTGTATCTGCCCTATGACTTCCCGTGGGCGGTGGCGGCCTTCCTGCGGCATTTCCATCCCCGCCTCGGCATCCTGATGGAAACCGAGCTGTGGCCCAACCTGGTGGAAGCCTGCCGCCAGACCGGCACCCCGCTGGCGATGGTCAACGCGCGGCTGTCGGCCCGTTCGGCCAAGGGCTACGCGCGGGCCGGGGCGCTGGCGCGCAAGGCATTCGCGCACCTGTCGGCCATCGGCGCCCAAACCGAAGCCGACGGCCAGCGCATGAGCAACCTGGGCGCCCGCTACGTGATGGTCACCGGCAACATCAAGTTCGATATCGCCCCGCCGGCGCCGATGCTGGCCCTGGGCGCGGTGTTCCGCAACCGCTTCGGGCCCCAGCGCCGGGTGCTGCTGGCCGCCAGCACCCGCGAGGGCGAGGAAGGCCCGCTGCTCGAAGCCTTCGCCCGGCTGTGCCCGCCCGAGGTGCTGCTGGTGCTGGTGCCGCGCCACCCACAGCGTTTCGACGAGGTCGCCAAGCTGGTCAAGCGCGCCGGCCTGCAGATGCAGAAACGCTCCAAGGATGTCCCGGTGATGGCCGACACCCGCGTGTGGCTGGGCGATTCGATGGGCGAGATGTACGCCTACTGCGCGGCAGCCGACGTGGCGATCATCGGCGGCTCGTGGGAGAAGCTCGGCGGGCAGAACCCCATCGAGGCGAGCACCGTGGGCTGCCCGGTGATCGTCGGGCCCCACACCTTCAACTTCAAGGTGGTGTGCGAGCAGGCCATCGAGGTGGGCGCCGCGGTGCGCGCCGACGACATCGAAGACGCCGTCGAGGAAGCCATCGAGATCCTCGCCAACCCGCCCCGCCGCGCCGCCATGGGCCAGGCCGGGCGCGACTTTGCCCAATCCCACCGGGGCGCCACCGAGCGCACCATGGACATGCTCACCCCGCTTCTGCGGGGCTCGCGCCCCCAGCGGCGCTGATCAGCCGCGCAGCAGGTAATCCACCGCCCAGCCGGCGAAGATCGCCGCGCCCACCCAGTTGTTGTGCAGAAAGGCCTTGAAGCACTTCGCCCGGTCGCGCTCGCGGATCAGGGTGTAGTGGTAGCCCATGATGCCCGCCGCCACCACCAGCCCGGCCACAAAGGCCAGCCCGGCACCGGTGACAAACCCGACCCAGCCGAGGATCGCCAGGGTGGCCACGTAGCACAGCATCACCGCCGCCACGTCGAAGCGGCCAAAGGTGATCGCCGAGGTCTTGATGCCGATCTTCAGGTCGTCCGGGCGATCCACCATCGCGTACTCGGTGTCGTAGCCCACCGCCCAGAACACGTTGGCCACCAGCATCGCCCACGCTACAGCCGGAATCTCGCCCTGCAGCGCGGCAAAGGCCATCGGAATGCCGAAACCGAAGGCGATGCCCAGGTAGGCCTGGGGAATCGCCAGGAAGCGCTTGGTGAAGGGGTAACTGCCCGCCAGGAACACCGCCGGCACGCTCATCAGGATGGTGAGCAGGTTGAGGGGCAGCACCAGCAGGAAGGACACCACCGCCAGCCCGGCCGCGAGCCACAGGGCCTCCTTCGGCGTCACGCGCTTGGCGGCCAGCGGGCGGTTGCGGGTGCGCTCCACGTGGCCGTCGAAATCCTTGTCGGCGTAGTCGTTGATCACGCAGCCGGCGGAGCGCATCAGCACCGTGCCCACCACGAAGATCGCCACCACCAGCAGCGCTGGCCTGCCCTCGCCGGCCACCCACAAGGCCCACAGGGTGGGCCACAGCAGCAGCAGGATGCCGATGGGCTTGTCGAGGCGCATCAGCTTTTCGTATTCGGCGAGGCGCTCGCGCAGGGTGAGGGTTGGCATGGTCGGGTTCATGGGGCCAGGCTCCGGATCGCGGGCAGGAAGATTTCGGTGATGAGCAGCGGCGCGCCGTTGCGCCGGAAAGCCGAGCGGCGCGCCCACAGGGCCGGCAGATCGGCGTTGCCGGTAGCACGGGCGGCGTGGTGCCAGCGGGAATCGCGGGTGTCGAGGCGGGCTGCCTCCAGCGGCGAGCGGGCCACCCGCGGGTCGTCGAACAGCACCGCCGCCAGCGGCCGCCCGCCCAGCCCGCGCAGCAGGTGCCAGTCGGCGGGAATGATCGTGTCGGCCACCAGCGAGCGGGCGAACACCACCGGCTCCCCGTCGGCGATCAGCAGCACCTCGCGCTGCCACAGGCTGGCATGGCGATGCAGGCCGAGGGCGGCGAGCTCGTCCGGCAGCACGCGGCCCTTGCCCTGGCTCACCACCTGCAGCGAAAAGCTGCCGCAGCGGGCGCGGATGCGGGCGGTGAGGGAACTGTCGTCGGTCAGCCAGCCGCGCATCTGCCGCGGCGCCTGCCAGGCAGCCATGCGGAAGGGATCGCGGCCCGGGAAATGGGCGAGGGTCATCGGTGTGCGGAAAAACGAAAAACGCCCGCCAGCGGGCCGCGCAATTGTACGGCTTATGGCGGACCAGGGGAGCACGGCGGAGTGTAGGTCTGACTTTAGTCCGACAACCCCACCTGCCCAACCCGACGCTGTCGGACTGAAGTCCGACCTACAGGTGCGGGCGCCGCCGGGCGTGGCGCTTCTCCACCGCGGGGCGATTCCGGGCCAGGGGCGGACCGGCGTTTGCATCCCAGCCTGCCGATTATTGATCTCACTGTAGGTCGGACTTTAGTCCGACAAGCCCACCTGCCCAACCCGATGTTGTCGGACTGAAGTCCGACCTACAGGGACCGGATCAGGCCTTCAGCAGCGAGGCCCTTCCGCCGAACCAGCGGGCGGTGACTGCATCGGCCACCCGGGGCGCGTCGCGCAGCAGGGTTTCGGCCAGATCGCGGGCGATGTCGACGAGCACCGCGTCTTCTTCCAGGTCGGCGTAGCGCAGCAGCGGCACGCCGCTCTGGCGGGCGCCGATGAACTCGCCGGGGCCGCGGATGCGCAGGTCTTCCCGTGCGATGATGAAGCCGTCGGTGTGCTCGAAGATCGCCTTCAGGCGCTCACGCCCGGCCTGGGACAGGGGCTGGGCGTACAACAGAATGCACACCGATTCATGCACGCCGCGCCCCACCCGGCCGCGCAGCTGGTGGAGCTGGGCGAGGCCGAAGCGCTCGGCGTGCTCGATCACCATCAGGCTGGCGTTGGGCACATCCACGCCCACCTCGATCACCGTGGTGGCCACCAGCACCTGCACCTCGTTGGCGCTGAAGGCGGCCATGGTGGCGGATTTCTCGTCGTTCTTGAGCCGGCCGTGCACCAGCCCCACTTTAAGATCGGGCAGCGCCGCGGTGAGCATCTCGAAGCTCTCCTGGGCGGTCTTCAGCTGCAGGGCTTCGGATTCTTCGATCAGCGGGCACACCCAGTAGGCCTGCCGGCCGGCCACGCAGGCGTCGTGGACGCGGCGGATCACCTCGTCGCGGCGCTGCTCCGACACCAGCTTGGTGACGATGGGCGTACGGCCCGGCGGCAGCTCGTCGAGCACCGAGACATCCAGATCGGCGTAGTAGCTCATCGCCAGCGTGCGCGGGATGGGCGTGGCGGACATCATCAGCATGTGGGGCGACTCGCCGGCCTGGCCCTTCTCGCGCAGGGCCAGGCGCTGGCGCACGCCGAAGCGGTGCTGCTCATCCACCACCGCCAGGGCCAAGAGCGGCAGGGCCACCGGGTCTTCGATCAGCGCGTGGGTGCCCACCGCCAGCAGGATCTCGCCGGCGGCAAGGCGCGCCATGGTCGCCTCGCGCTCCTTCTTTTTGCGGCTGCCCGAGAGCCACGCCACCTCCAGCCCGATGGGCGCGAGCCAGTCGGCCAGCTTGCGGTAGTGCTGCTCGGCGAGGATCTCGGTGGGCGCCATCAGCACCGCCTGGCGGCCGTTTTCGGCGGCCAGCAGCATCGCCAGGGCCGCCACACAGGTCTTGCCGGAGCCCACGTCGCCCTGCAGCAGGCGCTGCATGGGGTGGTCCGAGGCCAGATCGGCGGCGATCTCGGCAAAGGCGCGGCCCTGGGCGCCGGTGAGGGCAAAGGGCAACTGCTCCAGCAGGCTGCGGGTGAGCGTGTCGTGGCGCGGCAGGCTGGGGGCGTTCTTGGCGCGGCGGGCGGCGTAGGCCCGGCGGAGCGAAATCTGCTGGGCCAGCAGTTCGTCCAGCTTCACGCGCTGCCACGCGGGGTGGCCGCGGTCCTCGATGTCCACGATCGCCATCGACGGCGGCGGCGCGTGGAGCGTACGCAGCGCATCGGGCAGCGTGGGCAGGTTGAGGCGGCGGCGCAGGGGTTCGGGCAGATCGTCGACAAGCGGGTTGTGGCGCAGCGCGCCGCCGATGATCTTGCGCAGCGCCGACTGGGCGAGGCCCGCGGTGGTCGGGTAGATCGGGGTGAGGCTGTCGGGCAGCGGCTCGCCCGCGGCCACCGGCTTGACCCGCGGGTGGATCATCTCGGCGCCGAAGAAGCCGTCGCGCAGCTCGCCAAAGATGCGCAGCCGGCTGCCGGCCGCAAGTTGCTTCTGCTGGTTGGGGTAGAAGTGGACGAATCGCAGCGTCACCTCGCCGCTGGCGTCCGACGCCCGGGCCAGCAGCTGGCGCCGGGGCGGCGGGCTCACGTCGCAGGAGATCACCTCCACCTCGCACTGGGCCGGCACGCCGGGGCGCAGGTCCGCCAGCATCGTAAGGCGGGTCTCGTCCTCGTAGCGCAGCGGCAGATGGAGGATCAGATCGGCCGGGGCAAAGATGTCGAGCTTGGCCAGGCGCTCGGCCAGCTGCGGCCCCACGCCCGGCCAGCCGCGCACCGCCGCCTTTTTGGGCGGCGCGGCGGTGGCAACGGGCGCGGCGGTGTCGGGCAAGATCAGCCGAGCACGAGGACGGCGTCGGCCTCGACCAGCGCGCCGCGGGGCAGTTCCTTCACGCCCACCGCCGCGCGGGCCGGGAAGGGCTCGGCAAAGTAGCGCGCCATCACCTCATTCACCTTGGCAAAGTTGGCCAGATCGGTGAGGTAGATGTTGAGCTTGACCGCATCGCCCAGCGAACCGCCGGCCGCCTCGGCCACCGCCTTGAGGTTCTCGAACACGCGCACCGTCTGGGCCTCGAAGCCCTCGACCATCTGCATGGAAGCCGGATCGAGCCCGATCTGGCCCGACATATAAACGGTGTCACCGGCCTTCACGGCCTGGGAGTAGGTGCCGATGGCGGCAGGGGCGTTGGGCGTGGCGATGATCGTCTTGGACATGGGAGAAGGCTCCGTGGGTTGAACGGGCGGAGTTTACGGGGGGATTGGGGAATGGGGAATGGGGCTCAACCTGTAGGTCGGACTTCAGTCCGACATTTCGTGCCATCTGGATCGCAGGGTGTCGGACTGAAGTCCGACCTGCAGATCCGCAGCGTCGTGGCCCGCCCCGTCCCGGAGCGGGCCACGGGCCCCTCCGGGGCCAAACCCCCGGTCACGCGTCCCGCGTGACCACCGCCTCCGGCGGGCGCACTAGATTGCGTCTAGGCACCAGTAAGAAGCGAAAGCCCTGAGAGTCGACGCGCTCGTCACGGCGCCTTCGGTTGCGGTAGGCAGCACGCAGCCCGTGAGGGTCATTGAACCATGACCCTCCGCGCACGGCACGCACGGCACGCGCAGCGTCGGCCTCTGCACCCACTGGGCCACGCGGGTCGATCTGCGGCGCACCGTCATAATCCCGCAGGCCGTCCGCGCACCACTCCCACACGTTGCCGTGCATTTGGTAAAGGCCCCAAGCATTCGGGGAATAGCTCTTGACCGGCACCGTTTTCTCAAGGTAGGCGCTCGTCGGACCTTTGGCGTAGCTGACTGTGGCGTCGTAATTGGCTTGATTGGGAGCAATGCAACTACCCCAACTAAACGCATTCTTGCTCCCCGCGCGACACGCATACTCCCATTCTGCTTCCGTCGGCAAATCAGCCTTTACCCCCGGCAGGCTCTTTTCCACTTCCCGCAGAAAACCCTGTACCTCATCCCAGCTGACCCGCTCCACAGGGTTCTCCGGGTCACTCTTAAACCTGCTAGGGTTGTTTCCCATCACCGCCCGCCATATCGCCTGGTTGCAGGCTGTCTCCGCCAACCAGCAGCCGTCGGCCAGGTGAACCTGGTGCTGCAGGCCTTCATTGTCAAAACGACCGACCTCGCCCTCCAGTGATCCCATCCAAAACTCACCTGGCTCAATCCAGCGGAAACGCTGCACCGGCCCGCCGAGCACCACATCGATCCACAATCCGAAACGGTCATCCCCCCACGCGCTGGCGCACACCGGCGGAAAAACCACCGGCCAGCGCTGGGGCTCGGGGCGCCAGGTGAGGTCGGGGGCGTGATTCTGAATAGAAACTTTGGTCACCTCTTGCCTCCGCGCTTCGGCTTTGGCTTCTTCGCCACAGGTATCGTTTCGCGGAGCGCTGACCACGGCACAGGACCCTTACCAACTACAAGCATTCTCGACATACGTTCAAGCATGCGGCCTCTGTCTACATTCGATGACCTTGATGGCTCACCAGACTGAACACCCACACTGCCATTGCCCGCCCTTTGCTTCTCATCAAAGAATCTGGACAGTTCGTGTGCATCAAGCGGCGCCAATAAACCCTCCGGGGCCACCGACGCATCCGGCGGGCGCTCCTCGCTGCTTGTGGACCTCAGGGAGAAGCGGAAGCCCTGGTCGTCGTAGTCCCCGACGCGGTGCCTGTAGTCGCGGGAGGCAGCACGCAGTCTGTACGGGTAGTCGAACCACGAACCGCCGCGCACGGCGCGCGGGGCGCTGCCCTCCGGGCCCCGCGGGTCCGCGTGCGGCGCGCGGTCGTATCGTCGCTCGCCGTCCGCGCACCATTCCCATACGTTGCCGTGCATCTGGTACAGGCCCCACGCGTTCGGGGCGTAGCTTTTGACCGGTACCGTCTTTTCCCGCCACTCGCCCGTTGGGCCGTTGGCGTAGCTGATCGTGGGTTGGTAGTTGGCTTGCTCAGGCGTAATCCCGTCGCCCCAGCTGAATGCCGTCTCACTGCCCGCACGGCACGCGTATTCCCACTCCGCTTCCGTCGGTAAATCCGCCTTCACCCCAGGCAGCCGCTTTTCTACTTCACGCAGAAAATCCTGGACGGCATGCCAGCTCACCCGCTCCACCGGGTTCTGCGGGTCGTCCGTGAAGTTGCTCGGGTTCCTCCCCATCACCAACGACCACACCGACTGGCTGCACGCCGTCTCCGCAAGCCAAAAGCCTTCCGTCAGACGAACCAAGTGACGCGGGCCTTCGCCGTCGAAGCGCACCGCCTCGCCTTTAGGCGAACCCATCGAAAACTCGCCGGGCTCGATCCAGCGGAAACGCTGAAGGGCGCTGCCGAAATGAACGTCGAGCACCAACCCGAACTCCAGATCGGCCCACATCCTGACGCCCGGCGCGATAGGTATTGTTTCGGCGCTGAAACCACGCCCCTTGGTATGGAAGCGGTCAAAAAATAACAGGGACGGTGGATCCCAATACAGCGGCCTTGGCGGCCCCACTGGCGATGGTGCCAAGGCATAAACTCCATTGGCGCCCTGCCCCCATTCGATGGCCCATGAAGGTCGCGTGACGGAACCAAAATCCCACTGCCGTCCACCCGACGCCAATGAGAAGGTGCAGCCTTCGGGCCCATCTCCCAGGGGCAGTTCAAGCGGTTTCAGACCCGGGACAAACCACCGACGGATCGCCCCGTCGCTCCGCGACCACTCAAAGCCCCCGTTGATCGTCACCACCGGCCAGGGCATGGATGCCCAGCCGTCGAGTTCCTGTTTCTGGCGCAATTCCCGCGGCTCCAGAAACAGCCTGTCGCCCTGCTGGACGAGCACGTAATCACGTTCGTCCAGCTCCAGCGCCACCGGCCACCGGGCGGCAGCCACATCGGCCGAGGCCAGGCCGGCGGGGATGGTTTCCTGGCCACTGCGCGCCCAGAGAGGCGCAAAATATTCGGACTGAACCTCCATCAGCCGAGAATCCCCGCCCTGGCGCGCGAGCAGATCTCTCGCGTAGCCCGCCACATCGCCCGCCACCCCATCGGCAACAAGACCGGCGCGGCTCATCCATTCCCCGGCGCCTTCCACTGCCAGCTTGAATTCATCCGGCAAGCGGGCTGCATGGGTACGCCAGATCAGCGACTCCATCGCGCCAGTGGACCGCCCCCGATAGGCATGCCAAGCCAGCATCCGCCGCAAGACTTCATCCTGCTCGGCCCTGCCGCCAGTGGTAGCCCCCAAGGCTGCGAAAGCCGCACGATAGCTGGTCAGCGCAGGGGTAGTGATTTCGCAGAAGCGATAACCCGCCCGAACGTCCGATGGATGCGCCCACACCAGCGCCTCCAACCCCGGCTCGGCGGCAGTTTCGAGCGACAGGAGGCGCAGACTGCGCAGCAGCGCGGGCTCGACACGCACGCAGCAGGCAATGCGGACAAGCAGGCGGTGCAAGGCTTCGTCGGGCCATTGGGCTTGGGCGGCGCAGCGGTTGGGTTTGACGTGCCGGAGGTCACCGGCGCCCAGGCAATGCACGCGGGCGTAGCGGGCAGTTTCGCGTGTCACCAGTTGCGGCGAGGCAGGCACCCAGGCCACCGGATGAGCGCCAGCGACTGACATCCGACGGCAGAACGCAATCCACTGAGCGCCAACGGCATTTTCGCGAGACAGCAAACCCAGGTCGCCCAGAATCAGCATCGGTATGCCCGCAGGTGGAGCGGGAATGTGCCCAGCCACGGCCTCGGGCTCTGCCCGGCCGCACTGCATTGACAGCACCGCATCGGGCACCTCCGAAACCAGCCACAGGCGCACGTTGGCCGCCCCATGCAGGCGCCGGACCTCATCCACAACGCCTACAAGATCGTGCTCATACGGAATCAGGCGCTGGGCAATGTCGAAAACGATCCAGATCTCTCCGCCGGTGCCACAGCGGCTTGTGCGCGGCAGGCGCCGGATGCTCTCGGCCCGGGACAGGCGGCGCACCAGCTTGGGCACGTCGACACGGCCAGCCCGGGTCTGACTTAGAGAGCGACGCAGGGCCGGCCACAAGCGTGCACGCGGGACGAGTGGCTGGATTGGCGGCGGTTCACTCGTATTCAATGGTCCGCAATCGGCTGCGGTAAGGGGCTCAAGCTGCCTGGACGTCGCGCGCGCCTCCTTCATCGGAAGCTCGCGGGATTCCAGCACGACAAAGAATCGGGCCTGCAGGGGAGGGCGCCGCCCGGGCTCTGGTCGGGGCGGCGGATCGGCAATGATGTGATCTTCGCCCTCATCGCCGGGTTGGTCGCCGGATTCCTCGCCCCCCGCCTCGGCCCCAATCAGCGCCTCTACCCCACCCCCTCCCTCAGCGGGCAGGGCGCGCCAGTCTAGCAGCGACGCAAAGCGTGCCAGTTCATCACCGGAAACTGCATCGGGATCGCGTCCGCAGGTATCGGCCAGCGCCCGGAGCAGATCGGCACGTCCGCTGATCCGGAGGTTGCCCATTCAGCGCGGCTCCTGGTCAGCCGTCTTGCCGCGTTCAGCAGCGTTGGTCGACTGATTGGCGGCGTTCTTCGGGTCGTCGACCGAGTGCTTCAGGTATCCATAGGCCGACAAACGGACAAGCCATTTGCGCTGGGCGGTGGCGCGTTTACCCGCGTCTGCTTCGTCCTCGAAGAGGGCATGCAGCGCATAGAGCAGATCCAGATACTCGGCGAGGCCGGGCTTGGAGAGATTGAGCCCTGCCACGGCGTCCCGGTCTTTCACCAGTTGCGCGGCAGCCTCCCACAGCACGTCGTCGTCCATCAGCGCGAGTTCTCGCCCAGCCACTTTCTCCAAGGCGCCAAAGTGGGCCTTGCCCCGCGCCACCAGCCAGCCTGCGTATTCGCCATCCGGCGCCAGAGAAAGCACGATGCAGCGGCGCAGAAAGGCGGCAGGCAAATCCCGTTCTTCGTTGGTGGTGATGACGATCAAGGGTGGTTTCACCTTGGGGCCACCGATGGGTTCAGCCACCGGCTCCACATGAAAACTCCGTTGGGCCAATACCTCCAGCAGGCTGTTGGGCAAATCACTGTCGGCCTTGTCGATCTCGTCGATGAGGACAACGTGGCCCTTAGGTTCGGCGATTCGTTCCACCACAGGCAGAAACTCTATTGCCGAATCCCAGCCATAGGCCTTCCAGAGCACACCCGGGCGCCAGTATCGATGGTCGTCCAAAGCGTCAGCCCCTTTGTCGCCAGCCTGCGCATCCGCCAGTCGTTTCACGGCGTCGAAGCGGAAGCGCAGTTCGTGGGGCTCGAACCGGGGGTGGATAGTTTCGGCATGCAGCTTCCAACCAAGAACCTGGGCTGCGGCACGGGCCAACTGGGTTTTGCCGGTGCCAGGCTCGCCGCGCACCAGCAACGGCCGGCCAGCCGCATAGGCGAGGGTCAACGCGTCAATTTCCGGCTGGGACCACTGGTGCCAGGATTGAGCGTACTCGACCGTCTCATCCAACTTGGTGATTGTTCCGGCCTTCAAGCTGGCAAAAGGGGATTTTGGGGGGGGCATGGGGGCGTCCTCAGGACATCAATTTCAGCAAATCGGGCCACGCCGCTTTGAGGCCATCCCGAATTAAGTTTAGTGTCTCGCGTAGTGGGTCTTGCGTGGGCAGGCCCTGGAAACCCTTCTCAATTTCGCCAAGACATCGCCTTACAGTGGGCGCATCGGCGGCCTCCGGTTCGGCAGCAATTCGCTCCTGAATTGTCTGGATGGCATCCAGCAGGTGGCTGCGCTGAGCGGCAAGGTCCGGACGTCTGCAAGTTTCCGTCATCAGACGTCTCAAGCACTGCCGACTCTCGGACCACGGCAACGCCGTACTAGGCGAGACACTCTGAGGTTCGATTTCGACGGGAAACGCGCTCTGGAATGCCTCTTCCAGGCTACCGATTGGAAAATCGGCCCACTCTTCCGGCGGAAGCTCCTGCTCCTCCGCAGCAAGAAAGAAGGTGTGAATCCCGCAGGTCTTCAGGTATTCGCAAAGCTGTTGCCGTCGCATGGGGTCTTCGTAATCGCCCACCGCATCCACTCGCACCGCGACATCGAACGCATCACGCATCGCGTCAACCGTAGCCTTGACTGTGTCATGGTCGATCTTTCCGCGCGTACCGATGCGGCGTCGCTTGATTGCCCGCATCGCCTCACGATTTACCAAGCTTGGCCCGAACTCTCCGGGCATGCCCAGTTCAACGGCTGGCGGTGTCGCTGCAAAAACGCTCTCGGGCTCACGCTTACCACTTTTGAGCGCAAGCCCGAAGTTCTGCTGTTCCGCCGCAATTGTGGCGGCGGTCAAGGCATCCCGAACCCAGATCGGCTCATGATCAGCCAGCCGCGCAGTTCCTCTCTTGTTCTGGATGAAGCGGTCTACGACAACGGGCAGCATTCGCAGGAAGGCATCGCACGCTGCACTACTTTCCGGTTTGTTCCAGACTCTCCCCAGCGCATTGCCGACTTTGACGAGATTAGCCGTGCTGCCGGGCAAGTCCACAGCACGCGCCATGACGGCCTCAATCGTGAGTGGCCTGGCAAGACCGGAAAAGAGCGGGTCTTCGACGAATTCAGGGTGCCTTTCGAGAGACCGCCATGCTTTGTGGAGATGCTGGCGCAACAACTGCGCATGTCGGGTGGCGTCTGCAGTGTTGTTCGCTGACGCTACATCGGCGGTGGCAACTGTGCCGACTTCCGCTTGCACTGGCGCCGACTGAACACCCCCTGGCTCTCTGAAGTTGTCGCCTTGCATGAAGGTCAGAATTCGCTTGCAGACATCGTCCCACGCTGCATCCTCGCTTGCCCACGCGCTGACGGGCTTCATGTTCACTCTTTCTTTGGGTAGCCCCCCCGAGTGAAAGTCGCCAAGTTTGCCCAACTCCGCCCCTGTACTCGGATCGCGCACCTTTGCGAGGTGCCAGTCGGTCGAGGGTTGCAGCAGCACAGTAATGACGGGCACCCGCCGCAACAAGACCGGAGCCAGTTCCTTGGGCCTGCAGAAGGTTGATTTGATCGAATCAGCGCTGACCAGGAATATCAGTAGCCAGCACTGGCTCAGCGCCTCGCCGATTGCACCGGACCAGGCAGCCTCTGCATCCAGCCTGGCGGCGTCGAAGAAGATCTCATCCTCAGTGAGCAGTTCTTCATGGCCTTCAATGGCCGCTTGGAGACGCGAGAGGAAGACGCTTGGATAACCCGCGCCAGGCTCCACTTTCGAATCCCCTCGCAGTTCATCCTTGTGCGCATACGAGATGAACACCTTGCAGCGCTTGGCCATGCTTTTCCCCAGCCCTTTCAATGAGTGCAAAGCATAAGCCATCGCCATCACAAGGGGGATGGCTCGTGGATCGCCGCAAGGGCGGGGGCAGAGCCTGGGCACGAAACCGCCCCACCCTGCAAATCCATATCGCCTACCATCATGTATTATTGAAATCGCGTAAACAACGCACCACGGTACTTTCACACAACATCAATCAATCTCAGGAGCACCACCATGACTCAAAACCTCGTCTCCCTCGATCTCACCGATAACCTGCCCAAGTTCGATGCAGCGCTGGATGCCATCGAGGGCTTGATGGACGTTTTTGTGTCGCTCACGCCGGACGAGGTGCGGCAGCTGACCAAGATCGGGGACAAGAGCGAGACCTTCTGCCGGCAGACGGTGGCGATCCTCGATCAGAACAAGCAGGCGCTGCCGCCGGGCTTTGATCTGGGCGAACTGAAGCGCGATCTGACCGCTTTCGATGCGCTGCGCCCGCGGCTGATCCGCCTGCAGGCGCTGGCGGCCAAGTGCGCCGATACCCAGGTGGCCCTGGGCAGCGACATCCTCTCGGCGAGCTACGACGGCTACCGGCTGCTCAAGGCCTTCGGCAAGGCCGACAACGTGACGCCCCTGCAGGAGACCATGCGTTCCAACGTGCGCCGCACCGCACCGGCCAAGGCCGATAGCGCGGCCTGAGCCCGGCCCGGGGTTTGAGGGGGTGGGGGGTGGTTTTTCATCGACGGGGGGTAATTGCCACCCTCCGCTGCCCAATTTTTAGGCGACGCTGCCTGATTTTTAGGCAACCGAGGGTAACCGGCACCCTCGGTCGCCTCATTTTTAGGCGACGTCGCCTAAATTTTAGGCAGCATTGCCTAAGGATTAGGCGGCATTGCCTAAAATTTAGGCAACAGAGGGTAATCGGGAGGGTCGATTGCCTAAAGATTAGGCAATCGAGGGTGAGCGGGACCCTCGATGGGGTGAGCGCCACCCTCCCGTTGCCCACGGCCCTGTAGGTCGGACTTCAGTCCGACATTTCGTGCGATCCGGATGGCGCGAAATGTTGGTCGATTGCCCGGCCTCCGGGGGCGGGGCGGCGGGGTTGGGTGTCGGACTGAAGTCCGACCTACAGGGTCGTGGGGAGCGGGGCTTTCCCGGGTAGTGATCCGCGCCAAACCGCGCTACCCTCTCGCCCACTTCCCAATCCCAATTTCCCACGCCTGCCATGCCCTTGCCCGACGCCTTTACCCAAGCCCTTGCCGAGCGCTTCGGCAAGCGTTTTTCCACTGCCGAGGCGGTGCGTGCCCACCACGGGCACGATGAATCGCACTTTCCGGATGCGCTGCCCGATGGGGTGGTGTGGCCGCATTCCACCGCCGAGGTGGTGGAGGTGGTCAAGCTGTGCCACGCGCACCGGGTGCCGGTGATCCCGTTTGGCGTGGGCAGCTCGCTGGAGGGGCACATCCTGGCGACCAACGGCGGGATCAGCATCGACCTGTCGGAGATGAACCAGATCGTCACGATCCACGATGAGGACATGGACGCGGTGGTGCAGCCGGGCGTGACCCGCAAGACGCTCAACGCGGCGCTGCATGGCACCGGGCTGTTCTTCCCCATCGACCCGGGCGCGGATGCTTCGCTCGGCGGCATGGCCTCGACCCGCGCCAGCGGCACCAACGCCGTGCGCTACGGCACCATGCGCGAGAACGTGCTGGGGCTGGAGGTGGTGCTGGCCGATGGCCGGGTGATCCGCACCGGCGGGCGGGCCCGCAAGTCGTCGGCGGGGTATGACCTGACCCGGCTGTTCGTGGGTTCGGAGGGCACCCTGGGCATCATCACCGAGCTCACGGTGCGCCTGCATCCGCTGCCGGAGGCGATCTCCAGCGCCACGTGCTCCTTCCCGGATGTGGCGAGCGCGGTACAGACGGTGATCCAGACCATCCAGCTAGGCGTGCCGGTGGCGCGCATCGAGCTGCTCGACACCCTCACGGTGCAGGCGGTCAATCGCTACAGCAAGACCACCCTGCGGGAATCGCCGATGCTGTTCTTCGAGTTCCACGGCTCGCCCACCGGCGTGGAGGAGCAAGCGCAAACAGTGCAGGAGCTCGCCCGCGACAACGGCGGCCAGGATTTTGAATGGGCCACCCGCCCCGAGGATCGCTCCCGCCTGTGGCAGGCCCGCCACGACGTGCTGTTCGCCTGCCTCAACCTGCAGCCGGGCAGCCGTGGGATTTCGACCGACGTGTGCGTGCCCATCTCGCGCCTTGCCGAGGCCATCGCCGGCACCCAGGAGGAGATCGCCGCCACCGGGCTGATCGCCCCCATCGTCGGCCACGTGGGCGACGGCAACTTCCATGTGGTGATCCTCACCGAGCCGGACAACCCGGATCAGGTGCACGCTGCCGAGGCCCTCGGCCGACGCATCGTCGAGCGGGCGCTGGCGCTTGACGGCACCTGCACTGGCGAGCACGGGATCGGGATCGGCAAGAAGGATTTTCTGCTCGCCGAACATGGCGAGGGCGTGGCGGTGATGGCCAGCCTCAAGGCGGCGCTCGACCCGCTGGGGCTGATGAATCCGGGCAAGGTGATCGGCTGATCCATCCCCGGATGGCGGGCGGCTGCAGATTTATCCGGAATTAACAATCGGGTGATCAAGTCGGCCCGGGCAGGGTCGATACCCGAAGGATCGTCAAACGCACCCACGCGATCCGCCATGTCCACATCCCCCTCCATCCGTGCCGATGACATCGCCACCCTCTCCGGCATCGTGCTGGCCCTGGCCGGCATCGCGGCCCACTACACCGGCGCCCCGGCGTGGCTGCACTACGCCCTGGGCTGCGGGGTGATCGCGGCGCTGCTGGGCGCCACCCTCATCAGCCACCAGGCCCGCGCCAGGGCCCGCGAGAACGCCCGCCGGCAGCGGGAGCGCATCGACTCCGGGGTGCTGGATTACGACACCCTGTGCGACCGGATCGCCGCCGAGAGCGAAGCCCACTACGCCCGGCTCGGCGAATCCCTCGCCCAGATGAACGAGGTGGTGGCCAGCGCAGCCCGGGCCATGGGCGGCAACGACCACCGGGAACAGCTGCGCCAGCAGGCCGACGAGCTGGTGGCCCTCGCCGCCAACGAAGACCAGGCCCGGCAGCACAGCGGGCTGCAGCGCTTTGCCGAGGAAACCCGCGAAGCGCTGCGGGCGTTCGTGGTGACGGTGGGCGCGCTCCAGGCCAGCGGCGCCGACATCTCGGCCCGCTTCATGGCGATGCGCGAGAAGGTGGATGGGGTCACCCGCCTGATGACCGAGGTGAACCAGATCAACAGCCAGACCGAGCTGCTGGCCCTCAACGCCGCCATTGAGGCCGCCCGCGCCGGCGAGGCAGGCCGCGGCTTTGCGGTGGTGGCCGACGAGGTGCGCAAGCTCGCCCAGCGCACCGAGCTGTTCAGCGACCAGATCGAAGCCCTGCTGCGCGAGATCCACGTGGCCATCGACGACGTGGGCGTGGCGGTGGATGTGTCCGCCTCCACCGACCTCAGCAAGGCCCGGTCGTCGGAAGACAACGTGAACGCCATGTGGGCCGAGATGAGCGAACTCAACGCCCGCACCGCCGTCCAGGCGCAGCGCATCAACGAGGTGTCCGAATCGATCCACCGGCTGGTGATGCAGGGCATCCTGTCGATGCAGTTCGAGGACATCGTGAGCCAGGTGCTCGGCAAGCTGCAGCAGCACACCGCCTTCATGAGCCGCTACACCCAGGGCTTCTTCGACGCCCACCGGGACATGGACGAGAAGGACGGCCTCGCGCGCATCCAGCGCCGGGTGAGCACCCTCCACCAGCTTCTCGCCGAATCCTGCCGCTCGTCGGCCGAGATCCGCTTCGAGGCGGTCAGCCAGACCGCGGTGAGCGCCGGCGAGATCGACCTGTTCTGACCCCGCCCCTCAGGCCTGCAGCGCAAGGAGCAAGCGCGCCGATGTGCGCAAATACAACAGTTGCAGCGAGCGACAACCGCACCGGCCGGAATGCATTACCATCCCTCCGGCATCACCTGGCAGCACGAACAAACTTCCAACAACGCACCAAGAGGGTAACGACTATGAAGAAACTGCTGATTTCGCTGGCTGTGCTCCTCCCCGCCTCCGCCTTTGCCGCCGCCAACAACGTCGGCTCCTGCGGCCTGGGCTCCAAAGTGTTCGAAGGTCAGAAGGGCATCGCCCCGCAAGTGCTTGCCGTCACCACCAACGGCACCTTCGGCAACCAGACTTTCGGCATCACCTCCGGCACCCTGGGCTGCTCCCAGGATGGCGTCGTGACCTCCGCCTGGAAGACCGCCATGTTCATCGACGGCAACAAGGCCCAGCTGGCCCGCGACGCCGCCTCCGGCCAGGGCGAAACCCTGGACGCGCTGGCCGCCCTGCTGAAGATCGACGCCCAGGACAAGGCCGCCTTCGTCAGCCTCGCCAAGGCCCGCCACGCCGACATCTTCGCCTCGGTCGACTCCGCCGACAGCATCGCCACCCAGCTCAAGGCCGCGCTGCAGTCCGACGCCCGCCTGGCCAAGTACGCCGACGCGGTGTAACCCCTCTCCGGCGGGCTGGCGATGCCCACCCGCCGCGCTTCAAGCCCTGTGCCCGCACAGGGCTTTTTCATGTCTGCCCGCCCCCGATGAAGACCCTGCCCGCCCTCGGCGCCGCCCTCGCTCTTGCCGCGTTGCCCGCCTGGGCCGCGCCCATCGACGACCTGCGGGCCGCCGCCCGCACAGCCCACCTCGCCGACGACCCCGCCTGGGCCGACCTGCTGCAGTACGAGCCCGCCCCGGTCACCGGCCGCCTGCGCAGCCTGGCTGACGACGCCAGCTTCTTCAACGCCCCCGACGGCGCCACCAACGCCGCCGCCGAACTCGACGCGACCCTCGCCCGGCTCGTCGAGCCGGCCCGCCCCAACGCCCCCGACGAGCACCCCCAGTGCCGCTTCCCGGCCCGCTTCCACTGGCTCAAGTCGCGCCTGCCCGAGCTCGCCCAGGCCACCCCGGACCAGCCCTGCCCGCGGCTGGCCGCCTGGGCCTCCGAGATCCGCCCGGCCGGCGCCACCCTGGTGTTTCCGTCGGCCTACGTGAACAGCCCGGCCTCGATGTTCGGCCACACCCTGCTGCGCATCGACGCAGAGGGCCAGACCGACGCCACCCGGCTGCTGGCCTACACCATCAACTACGCCGCCAAGGCCGACGCCACCGACGGCTTCACCTTCGCCATGAAGGGCCTCTTCGGCTTCTACCCCGGCACCCTGTCCAGCTCGCCCTACTACGTGAAGGTGCGCGAATACAGCGACATGGAAAGCCGCGACGTGTGGGAATACCGGCTCAACCTGACGCCCGACGAGACCCGCCAGCTGCTCCGCCACGCCTGGGAGATCGGCGCCACGCGCTTCGACTACTGGTTCTTCGACGAGAACTGCTCGTACATGATCCTGCGCCTGCTCGACGTGGCCCGGCCGGGCCTGCGGGTGTCCCAGCGCTTTCCCCTCACCGCCATCCCGGTGGATACCGTCAAGGGCGTGGTGGATGTGCCGGGCCTGGTCACCGACATCACCTTCCGCCCCGCTGGCGGCACCGAGCTCGCCCACCGGGCCAGCCGGCTGCCGCCCGACGCCATGGCCGCCGCCATCGCGGTGGCCGACGGCAGGCAGACGCCCGCGAGCCTGGGCACCGCGCCGCTGGCCATCGAACAGCTCGAATTCGCCGACCGGCTGGTGTCCTTCCGCGGCCACGCTGGCAAGCTCGACCAGGACGACGCCCTCGCCCGCCTGAAGGCCATCCAGACCACCCGCAGCCGGCTGCCCGCCATCGACACCGGCAGCGTGCCGGTGCCACCGCGCCCCGAAACCGGCCACGCCTCCGGCCGCTTCGGGCTCTCGGCCGGCCGCGCCGCCGGCGCACCGGCGCTGTTCCTGGGCCTGCGCCCGGCCTACCACGACCTGCTCGATCCAGAGACCGGCTACAGCCGCGGCGCCCAGATCCGCTTCTTCGACATCGCCGCCAGCCAGCGCGAAGGCCACGGCTGGCGCCTGGACCGTTTTCTGCCGGTGGATATCGTCTCCGTCGCCCCGCGCCGGGAATGGACCCAGCCCCTGTCGTGGAAAGTGCGCTTCGGCTGGGAGCGCAGCCTCGGCTACCCGCTCGCCCCTAGCCCGACGGTAGCCGGCGGCCCCGGCGCCGCGTGGGAGTGGCGGAACCTGATGGCCTACGTCTTCCTCGAGAACCAGATCCTCACCCAGGGCCGGCTCGAAAAGCGCTGGGCCATCGGCACCGGCCCGCTGGCGGGCCTGCTGTGGGATGTGGCCCCGGCCACCCGCGTGCAGCTCGAAGCCAGCCACCAGTGGTTCAACGACAGGCGCCTGGAACGCAGCCAGGCCCGCGCCCTGCTGCGCCACAGCCTCGGCCCGCGCAGCAACCTGGTGGCCGAGTACGAATGGACCCGCGCCGAACTGCCCGCCGACACGCCGCAGGCGCGCCGCATCGCGCTGGGCTGGCAGCTGTACTTCTAGGCGGTGAGCCCCAGCGGCGCCCGCGCCGCGAGGCCGGGGAAGACCGCCGCCCGGTCACGCTCCGGCAGGGCCAGCAGCTCGGCCAGCACGTGGCGGTGGTCGGTGGTCACCGCCAGATCGACGCCCTGATCGAGGCGCGGCGTCTCCAGCCCCGGCCAGTCGCCGAACATCCGTCCGCCGCGCACCCCGTCGCCCAGCACCAGCATTGCCGAGCCGTGGCCGTGGTCGGTGCCCTGGCTGCGGTTGGCGCGCAGGCGCCGGCCGAACTCGGTCACCACCACCACCCGCACCGGCAGCCCGGCGGCCGCCATGTCCCGGTGGAAGGCCGCCAGCCCGCGGGTGAGCTGGCCCACCAGCCCATTGAAGCGGCCCGGCTGGGCGTCGTGGGTGTCCCAGCTGGCGTGGTCGATGCACGCCACCCGCAGGCCCACGTCCATCCGCGCGAGGCGCGCGATGGCCTGTAGGCCCTGGGTGAAGCCGTTGTTCTCGTAGTTGGCGCCGGGTGGCGCGTAGGGCGTCAGGCGGCCGTCGGGCTGGCGGGGCAGGCGCGCGTCCACCAGCGCGGTGCGGGCCAGCACCCGGGCGCCGGCCTGGCGCACCGGGTCGGTGGCGCCGGACGGGTAGAGCCGGGCGAGCACCGCGGCGGCGTCCTTGCCCCCGGCCAGCGGCACGCCGCCGGAGAGATCGGGCAGCGCCAGCGCGTCGTCGTAACGCAGCAGCGAGGCCGACATGCCGGCGTTGGCCGACATCGCCGCGATGCGCCGGTCGTCGCCGCCCCGCTCGCCGAGGGTGGCGAGGTAGCGGGTCAGCCAGCCGCTGTCGCTGCGGGCGTAGTCGGCGATATTCACCACCCCGCGCTCGATCAGGTCCTGGGCCTCGAAGTGGCTGCGGGTGCCGTTCATCAGCCCGCAGGCGTGGAGCACCGCCAGCCGGCCGGCTTCATACAGCTCGAAGAGCGGCCTGGCCTCGGGGTGCAGGCGGAAATCCAGCCCGCTGCCGAGGCCGTTGGCGAGCGCCAGCCCGGGCCGCTCGCCGCTGTCGAGCACGCGCAGGTCGGGCGTGCGGGCGTCGATGTAGGGCTTGTCGTTGACGGGGGCGACGAGGTTGAGGCCGTCGCAGCCGCCGCGCTGGAAGACCACCACCAGCAGCGGCGTCGGGGCGCCCTCGGCGGCAAAGGCGAGGCGGCCCAGGCCGGCGAGGGGCGCGAAGGCCCCGGCGGCGGCGCAGGCCTTGAGAAAGTCTCGGCGGGTCGTCATGGCGGGCCTTTCGTCAGCAGGTCTGGAACTCGGCGCTCATCGCCGTAAAGGCAATCACGCGCCGCAGCAGGTTGGCATCTGCGGGTTTGGCGGCATCCAGCGCGCGGGCCGGGTCCACCGCCAGCCCGGCGAGGACGGCGCGGCCCACCGCTGCGTTGCCCGCCCCCAGCAGGCGGGTGGCGATGGCGTCCGCCGCCTGCCCGGCGCTGCTGGCCGGCGCCTCGAGCATGTCGGCCGGCTGCACCGTGCCGTTGCCCCAGCGGTTCTCCATCAGCCCCTGCACCAACTGCCAGCGCTGGCGCATGCCGTTGGCGCTGATCCAGTAGGCCGCCTCTTCCGGATGCCCGGTGGGCGGCGCCCAGCCGAACAGGCGCTGGCCGGCGTTGGCGAGGCCGGCGACCAGCCCCTCGGTGGCGGTGAAGGGCATCCCCGTTCCGCGCACGAAGGCCGCCGCCAGCGCCAGCGGACGCCGCAGCCGCGCGCCGCTGCTGCGGGCAAAATCCGGCGACAGGGCGATGAGCTCCACCACCCGGGCGATCTGGTCCGGCTGGCGGCGGGCGCGCCACCACAGGTCGGCGGCGGCAGACAGCAGCCGCGGCGAGACGCCATCGCCCACCAGCCGGCGGCACAGCTTGCCGCTCAGGTGGCGGGCGGTGGCCGGGTGGTCGGCGATCAGATCGAGCACCTTGCGGCCGTCGGCGAGCGCCGGCTGGAAGGGGTCGAACTCGACGCCCAGCACGCGCTTCTGGTAGTTGTCGTGCCAGGATTCCACGTAGGCGAAGTGGCCGCTGGCGGGCAGGCGGTCGGCGCCGCCAAGGCCGCTGCCGTCCTCCACCACCCAGCCGGTGAAGGCCCGGGCGGCTTCGTACACGTCCTGGTCGATGAAGCCCTTGGGCTGACCCTTGAGGGCACCGGGCACGTCGCGCCAGCGGTTGTAGAACTCGTTGAGGTAGTGCTCGCGGCCCAGGCTGTGAAGCTCGAAGAGCTCCCGGGCGAAGTTCTCGTTGGCGGCGCCGGCGCGGGACGAGCGGTTGTTGAGGTAGTACAGCATGGCCGTGCTGCCGGCCACCGCTTCGAGGAAGTCCCGAAAGTTGCCCAGCGCATGGCGGCGGATCACGTCCCGGTCGTAGGTGGGCAGCGCGACATTGACCTGCACCATCTGGCTG
The DNA here is from genome assembly GCF_937894855.1 of uncultured Zoogloea sp. Taxonomy (NCBI): domain Bacteria; kingdom Pseudomonadati; phylum Pseudomonadota; class Betaproteobacteria; order Rhodocyclales; family Zoogloeaceae; genus Zoogloea; species uncultured Zoogloea sp. The sequence continues at coordinate 19,273 of NZ_CALAYQ010000071.1, read as the reverse complement.
GCGTCCACGTTGAAGTGGTTGTGCCAGAAATCCACCAACACCTCGCGCAGCTGCCAGCGGCTGTGCACCGCGCGGATCAGGCAGGCCACGGCCACCTCGGAGCGCGGCCGGAAGCGTTCGACGCCGGCCATCGGGCGCTTGTAGTCGGTGAGCGGCCACAGCTGGGCGATGGGCGCGGTGAGCGTATCGAGGGGGCGCATCTCGTCCAGCGCCGGGAATTCCGGCCCCGGTGCCTTGCCCGCGTCGTAGCGGATGCGCAGGCGGGCGGCGGCGAGGCGCTCGGCGCAGTCCGGGTCGTCGCCCTCGGGCGGGGCGAGCTGCTCGGCCAGCCACGCCCGCAGGCCCACGTCGCGCAGATGCAGGCGCTCGGGGAGCGGCCCGGGCCCGAAGGCCAGCCGGCCGAGCACGAGATCGTCCGCCACCTTGGGGGGATTGCCGGGATTGTCGGGGTTGCCGGACTTGCGCCCCACACCTGTTCGCGCCATCGAAGGCCTCCACTGCCAGTCCTTGAGCCCCGATGATAGCCGCCGCCCTTTGCAGCGGCCTTGCACGATGCCGGAACCCGGCACGCTACTTTGTATCCAATCCTTAGATTCCGCCCCGGACCGGGCGCTGCCCACGAAGCCGCGCCGTCCCGCAGTCGCACCCCGATTTTGCGAGGAAACCACCATGGCCGAGCAGGACCCTCTCCCCAGCCTCACCCCCGGCGCCACCCTCGACGACAAATACACCGCCAGCACCGGCCGCGTGTATCTCACCGGCTATCAGGCGCTGGTGCGCCTCTTGCTGATCCAGCGCGACCGCGACCGGGCCGCCGGGCTCAACACCGCGGGCTTCGTGTCCGGCTACCGGGGCTCGCCCCTGGGCGGGCTGGACTTGAGCCTGTGGAAGGCCCAGGCACATCTGGCCCGCCACGAGGTGGTCTTCCAGCCCGGCGTGAATGAAGACATGGCCGCCACCGCCGTGTGGGGCAGCCAGCAGGTCACGCTGTCGCCCCGGGCGCGGGTGCAGGGCGTGTTTGCCATGTGGTACGGCAAGGGGCCGGGGGTCGATCGCTGCGGCGACGTGTTCCGCCACGCAAACGCCGCGGGCAGCAGCCAGTTCGGCGGCGTGCTGGTGATCGCTGGCGACGACCACGCGGCCAAGTCATCCACCCTGCCCCACCAGACCGACCACTTCTTCAAGTCGATGATGATGCCGGTGCTGGCCCCGGCCGGCGTTCAGGAATACCTCGACTACGGCGTGCATGGCTGGGCGCTGTCGCGCTATTCGGGCTGCTGGGTGGCCTTCAAGGCGCTGGCCGACACGGTGGAGACTTCCGCCTCGGTGGATGTGGACCCGCAGCGGGTGGTCACCGTTACGCCCACCGACTTCGCGCTGCCGCCGGACGGCCTCAACCTGCGCTGGCCCGACCCGCCGCTGGTGCAGGAACGTCGCCTGCTGCACTACAAGCTCTACGCGGCGCTGGCCTACTGCCGCGCCAACCGGCTCAACCGGGTGGTGATCGACTCGCCCGCGCCGCGGCTGGGCATCATCACCTCGGGCAAGAGCTATCTCGACGTACGCCAGGCCTTCGACGACCTGGGCATCGACGAGCAGCTCGCCGCCGAGATCGGCATCCGGCTCTACAAGGTGGGCATGGTGTGGCCGCTGGAGGCCGAGGGCGTGCGCCGCTTTGCCGAGGGGCTGGACGAGATTCTGGTGGTGGAAGAGAAACGCCAGCTGCTCGAATACCAGCTCAAGGAAGAGCTCTACAACTGGCGCGAGGACGTGCGCCCGCGGGTGGTGGGCAAGTTCGACGAAAAAGGCGAATGGGCGATGATCGCCACGCCGGGCCCGGACGGGCGCATCACCGTTGATCACGGCGAGTGGCTGCTGCCGGCGGCGGGCGAGCTCTCTCCAGCGATGATCGCCCGGGTGATCGCGGCGCGCATCGGGCGCTTCTTCACCTCGGCGCGCATCGAGAGCCGGCTGGCCTTCCTGCAGGCCAAGGATCACACCCTCGCCCACCGGGTGTTCGCCATCGACCGGGTGCCCACCTTCTGCCCCGGCTGCCCCCACAACAGCTCCACCAAGGTGCCGGAAGGCAGCCGCGCCACCGCCGGCATCGGCTGCCACTACATGGCCAGCTTCATGCCCGACCGGCGCACCGGCCCCTTCACCCACATGGGCGGCGAGGGCGTGCCGTGGGTGGGCCAGGCGCCCTTCACCGACGAGCCGCACATCTTCGCCAACCTGGGTGACGGCACCTATTTCCACTCCGGCATCCTGGCGATCCGCCAGTCGGTGGCGGCCTTCAACCGCCCGGCCCACGGGCGCCAGCCCACCAGCGGCATCACCTACAAGATCCTGTTCAACGACGCGGTGGCGATGACCGGCGGCCAGCCGGTGGATGGCGAGCTCACCGTGCCCCGGCTGCTGCGCCAGCTGCAGGCCGAAGGCGTGGGCAGCATCGTGCTCGTCACCGACGGCACCGACCGCCCCTGGCACGTGGCCGACATCCCCCACGGGGTGGCGATCCGGCACCGGGACGAGCTGGAGGTGATCCAGCGCGAACTGCGCACCCTGCCCGGCGTGTCGGCGCTGGTGTTCGACCAGACCTGCGCCGCCGAGAAACGCCGCCGCAGGAAGCGCGGCACCTACCCCGACCCGCAGACCCGCGTCTTCATCAACGAGGCGGTGTGCGAGGGCTGTGGCGACTGCGGGCGCGAATCCAACTGCATGGCGATCCTGCCCGTCGAGACGGAGTTCGGCCGCAAGCGGCAGATCGACCAATCGGCCTGCAACAAGGATTTCTCGTGCATGAACGGCTTCTGCCCGAGCTTCGTGACCATCGAGGGCGGACGGGTGCGAAAGGGCCGCGCCGCCGCGGTGGATGCGAGCCACCTGCCGCCGCTGCCCGTGCCGCGGCTGCCCGCCACCACCCAGCCGTGGGGCATCCTCGTCACCGGCGTGGGCGGCACCGGCGTGGTCACCATCGGCGCGCTGATCGGCATGGCCGCGCACCTGGATGGCAAGGGCGTGACGGTGCTCGACATGACCGGCCTCGCCCAGAAGGGCGGCTCGGTGTTCAGCCACATCCGCATCGCCGACGACCCGGAGCAGCTCCACGCGGTGCGCATCGCGGTGGGCGAAGCCAACGCGGTGATCGGCGGCGACGTGGTGGTCACCGCCAGCGCCGACGCCCTCTCGCGGATGGCCGTCGGCACCACCCACGGGGTGGTCAATTGCGCCGAGACGCCCACATCCGAATTCACCCGCAACCCGGACTGGGTCTTCCCCCTCGACAAGATGCAGGCCGCGATCGTCGAAGCCGTCGGCCGCGAAGGCTGCAGCTTCCTCGACGCCGGCGCGCTGGCCACCGCGCTCCTCGGCGACGCCATCGCCACCAACCTGTTCCTGCTCGGCTTTGCCTGGCAGAAGGGCTGGGTGCCGGTGAGCGAGGCCAGCCTCGACAAGGCCATCGTGATGAACGGCGCGGCGGTCGAGATGAACCGCCAGGCGTTTCTGTGGGGCCGCCGCGCGGCGGTCGATCAGGGCGCGGTGGAACGCCTCCTCACCCCGGCGCCGGTGATCCCGATCCGCCCGGCCTCGGCGAGCGAAACCCTGGACGCCCGCATCGCCCGCCGGGCCGCCTTCCTCACCGATTACCAGGACGCTGCCTACGCCCGGCGCTACACCGATTTCGTTGCCCGGGTGCGCGCGGCCGAAGCCGCCCTGGGCAGCCAGCGCCTCACCGAAGCCGTCGCCGACAGCTATTTCAAGCTGCTGGCCTGCAAGGACGAGTACGAAGTCGCCCGGCTCTACGCCGACCCGGCCTTCTGGCAGCAGATCGACGAACGCTTCGAGGGTGATTTCACGGTGAGCTTCCACCTCGCGCCGACCTTCCTGGCCCGGCCCGACCCGGATTCCGGGCGCATCCACAAGCTCAAGTTTGGCCCGTGGATGAAGACCGCCTTCGGCTGGCTGGCCAAGCTGCGGCGCCTGCGCGGCACGCCCTTCGACGTCTTCGGCTACCACGCCGAACGCAAGGCCGAACGTGCCCTCACCGCCCAGTTCGAGGCCGACATCGGCCAGCTCATCGGCGAGCTCGGCGCCGAGCGCCTGCCCATCGCCATCGAGCTCGCCCGCCTGCCGGACGAGATCCGCGGCTACGGCCACATCAAGGCCGCAGCGATGCTGCGGGCGGCGGAAAAGCGCGAGGCGCTGCTGGCCCGCTGGCGCGCCGGCGGCCATCGACCGGCCAACGTGGCCTGAGTGCTGATCTGGACGGCACTACGCGATTTCATCGCGACAAACTGCACAGGACTAGGATGATCTCTTGAGGTGGGCCGAACATCTTGCCATGCAGTACCGCCATGAGAGTTCCCGAGCAACGGAACTTAGCTGGCTTGGATCATTGTCTCCAAACCCCACCAATGTCATGCAAATGAGTTAGTATAAACAGCACAATTAAGGCGACGACGAGCCTAAGCCTGTTGTTATCTCTTGACGACCTGGGAGGTCTTGAAATGAGTGCGTGGAACGTTGAGGATGCGGTGAAGATGCTGAATGGCCGGGCAAAGGATCATAGCCTGGGCCGATGTGCGGAATACACACGTATCGCCATCGAGGCTGGCGGGATTGTACTTAAAAGACATATCTCAGCCAAGGATTACGGTTCGAGCCTGTTAGCAGTCGGCTTCACAACGCTTTCGCCTGATGTGTCTCTTTTCAAAGCAGGTGACGTCGCCATCATTCAGCCGATCAAGGGGCACCCCCATGGGCATATGGCGATGTTCAACGGGAAGATATGGATTTCTGACTTCAAGCAGAATCACGGCTACTATCCCGGCCCAACCTACAGAAAAATCAAGCCGCCAGTGACGATCTATAGGTATGGATCGCAGTCTGAGCAGACTTTTATTTTTGCGCCGGTGTATGCGGTCGATCATAGTTTGGCCTGAACGGGAAGAAGAGTATGCGCCCCGTCGCAGTGGCACTATTGCGCCTATCTCTGATTTGGATGCTGGTGGGTTCTTGCTCATCCGTGGCATTTGCCGATGCCAAAGGGCAAGTGGCAGAGTTTTATGGATGGTATCTGGGGCGCATTGCCGCAGACGATCCCCCGTCCCTGTCTGAAGGGACTGATCTAAAACGTTACGTCTCATCAGCCCGCCTTCGAAAACTTAATAGGCAATTCAACAGTCCGGATGGCATGGATAACGACTATTTCATCCAAGCCCAAGACTATCTTGACAGCTGGATAAAGTACATTGCCGTAATTCCTATATCTGAATCTGCGAAGCGCGCTCAGCTCCGTGTGCAACTTGGGGAGGGGGACGAACTCTACACACTCAGGGTGATTGCGGTAAAAGAGGGGGGAGAGTGGAAAATCGACATGGTCAGTGTATCGCGTTCACCTTGAATCTCGGTTCAAGCATAAGCGCAGTCAACTGACCCGAGGTCTGCAGCAAAGCTAGCGTCCCAAGGACGAATAGGAGCGGATTCGATACAGATGCAGTTTTCCGGCAGATCACCATCTCCGGCGCAAACTGCAACGGAGCATCAACCAGCCCGTACGCCCACACCTCGAGCAACACGCACGATGCCCGTCTATGCTCAATGTGTCCCCCTTCGCCCTGCCGCCCGCCCTCAAGGCCCTGCTTTCGCAGCTGGGCGGGGTGGCTGTTGCCTACGCGGCGGGCCGGGCCGGGCTGCTGCCGCCCGGCGCGTGGCCGGTGGTCACCGTCCAGGCCGTCGCCGCCGCGGGCATCGCCACACTGCTCCGCAGCGCCCGCTGGTGGCGCTGGATTCACCTGGGATTCATGCCGGTGGTGGCCGGGGCGTTGGCGCTGCAGATCGCCCCGGGCTGGTATCTGGCGGCCTTCGTGGCGTTCGCGTTGATCTACTGGAGCAGCTTCCGCACCCAGGTGCCGCTGTTCCTCTCCAACCCGCGTACCGCCGAGGCGGTGGCCGGCCTGCTGCGCCGGGATCGGCCGCCGTCGGTGCTCGATCTGGGCAGCGGCACCGGCTCGCTGCTGCGCCCGCTGGCCCGACTGCGGCCGGATTGCCGCTGCGAAGGCGTCGAATCGGCCCCGGCGCCCTACCTGCTGTCGCGCATCCTGGCCCGCCACCAGCACAACATCGCGCTGGCCCGGGGCGACTTCTTCAAGATGCCCTGGGGCGACTACGATCTGGTGTATGCCTTCCTGTCGCCCGTGCCGATGAACGCGGTGTGGGACAAGGCCCGCGCCGAACTGCGCCCCGGCGCGCTGCTGGTGAGCAACAGCTTCCCGGTCGAGGGCGTCGATCCGGAGCAGGTGATCGAAGTGCCCGACAGCCGCCACACGCGGCTCTACTGCTATCGCCCCGCCGGCCACGAGCCGACGCCCAAGCCCTTGGCGTCAAACGCTTTTGGGCGCCGATAAGCGGTCGAATCCCCCCTCAATTCCGCCCCTCGCCCTGCCGTTAAGCAAGGAATAATGGCGTCATCGCGCCTTGCGTTCAGCGAGAGGATTTCCACCATGTCCCGCATCATCTGCGTCATCGGCAACAAGGGCGGCACCGGCAAGACGACCCTGTCGCACATGCTGTGCCAGGGCCTCGGCCTGCTGGGCCAGAGTTCGGCCTGCGTCCTCACCGACACCCACCGCGAACCGCTCTCGCCCGACGGCCGCCGCTACGTGACCGCCGACGGACGCACCCCCGAGGCACTCCAGAAGATCGTCACCAAGCTGCGCACCATGGAAGGCTGGGTCGGCGTGATCGACGGCGGCGGCAACCGGGCCGAGGTGGATCGCCTGCTCGACAGCCTCTCCGACATCGTGATCGTGCCCTTCCGCGATTCCCACGAAGACCTGCGCACCACCCTCGGTGACCTGCAGACCTTCCCCCACGCCTACGCCCTGCCGTCCCAGTGGCCCACCAACGCCTGGCAGCGCGACGCCGCCGACCGCAGCGTGGCCCAGCTCCTCGGCGAATACCGCGACCGCCTGCTCCACCCGGTGGCCAGCCTGTCCGCATCCAAGCTGCTGCTGCAAAAGCAAATCCCCGACAGCCTGCCCTCCAACCTCGGCAACGCCTGCCGCAGCCTGGCCCGGCAGGTGATGGAGATCCTCGAGATCGGCGAAGCGGACGCCGAACAGCGCGCCCGCCGCGACGCCCCGGCCGTCTCCGTGCCACCGGCAGCGGTCATGCCTGAAGGCTTCGCCAGCACCGCCCGCCACTAGGCCCACCCTCCCCCGCCACGGCCCTCCCTTCCCGGAGGGCCGTTTCATTTCGTCCGCCCGCCGGCGCAAGACCGCGCCGCACCCATGCCCCTGTACAAAAAATAACCACACATTTGCTGAGGTTTTCTTCCTTCCCGCCGAAATAGCAGTCAACAAGGCGACACACGCCAGGGCGACGGGGAGACTCATCAGATGCGTAACAACGGGCCAGTTACCGGCAAGGAACAGACTTTCGGCGACGACATCGCCATCATCTCGCACACCGACGATGCCGGCCGGATCAACTTCGTCAACGACGACTTCGTGGCGATCAGCGGCTTTTCCAGCGACGAACTGATCGGCCAGTCCCACAACATCGTCCGCCACCCGGACATGCCCGGCGAGGCCTTCCGCGACCTGTGGGTCACCCTCAAGCGCGGCCGGCCGTGGTCCGGGCTGGTCAAGAACCGCTGCAAGAACGGCGACTTCTACTGGGTTCGCGCCGCCATCACGCCCAAGCCCGACGGCGGCTTCATGTCAGTGCGGGTCAAGCCGGCGGCCGGCGAGGTGCAGGCCGCCGAGGCGCTCTACCAGCGCATGCAGCGCGATCCGTCGATCCGGCTCCACGAGGGCAAGGTGCGCCGTACCGGCGTGGCCGGCGTCATCGAGCGGGGCATGGCGCGGATCGACAACATGCCCATCGGCCGCCGCCTGCTCGGGGTGATGGTCATCGTGATGGTCCTGCTCGCCGCCACCCTGGCCGACAGCCAGCGCTCGGCCCGCCAGATCGAGGCCCGCTATCAGGCGCACATCGCCCACGACGGCGCCCGCCGGGTGGACTTCTACAGCATGTACGCCCAGGGCCTGCAGATGGGTCAGGCCCTGCGCAACGCCATGCTCGACCCGGCCAACCCCAAGGCCTACGAGAACTACACCAAGGCTGCCGAGGCCTTCGAAAGTGTGGCCGGCAAGGCGCGCAGCCTCGACGAGCAGACCTTCACGTCCGGCCTGCCGGCGCGCATCGAGGATCTGCGCCGCGAGCAGCGGCAGATCCACGACCGGCTGTTCGCCCTCGTCAAGAATGGCCAGGGCGAAGAAGCCCGGGCGATGCTCAACAAGGAGGAAACCCCGAAATGGCGGGAGATGCGTGACCTCCTGCTGGCCGAGATCAAGCGCCTCGACGAAGCCTCGCCTCACCTGCTGGCCGAGCTGAAGGAAGCATCCGACGCCGGCATCCGGCGCAGCCTGGGCCTTGGGCTGGGCGCCGTGGTGCTTGGCCTGATCCTCGGCGCCGGCCTGCTGGCCCGCACCGCCCGCCAGGCCGCCCGCGCCCGCGAGATGGTCTCCGCCGTGGCCGGCGGGCGGCTGTCCCTGCCCATCTGCCCGGGCAGCCGCGACGAGATCGGCGAGATCCTCACCCACGTGGCCATACTCAAGAACCGCCTCCACGAGGCGATCAGCCTGATCCAGCAGAGCGCCCGCGAGCTGGCCGACTCCAGCGCCCGCCTGGCCAGCGCCAGCGAGGCCACCGTCGACGCCACCACCACCCAGTCGTCCGCCATCTCCACCATCGCCGCGGCGGTCGAGGAGCTGTCGGTCGCCAGCGACGCGATGAGCGAGAACGCCCGCGAGGCCCTCGGCGCCGCCGAGCACGCCATCACCACCACCCGCGACAGCGCCACCATCAGCCGCGGCGCCGCCGAGACCATCGGCAACGCTGCCCGCGCGGTGGCCAGCACCGAATCCCGCATCGGCGAACTGGCCGACATGTCGGCCGAGATCAGCCGGGTGGTCAAGGTGATCCGCGAGATCTCCGATCAGACCAACCTCCTCGCCCTCAACGCCGCCATCGAAGCAGCCAGGGCCGGCGAACAGGGCCGCGGCTTCGCGGTGGTCGCCGACGAGGTGCGCAAACTGGCCGAGCGCACCGGCAGCTCCACCCAGGAGATCGCCGCGGTGATCCAGCGCATCCAGTCGGTGAGCGACGCGGTGGCCAGCGACGTGGCCGCCGGCAGCAGCCAGGTTGCCGCCGGCGCCCGCGACGCCCTGCACGCCGGTGACGTGGCGGCCTCGGTCGAGACCTCCGTCGTCCAGGCTGGCGAAGCCATGCACCAGATCGGCGCGGCCCTCACCGAGAGCAGCACCACCACCCGCCACATCGCCGACCAGATGGAAACCGTGGCCGAGAACGCCGAAGTGGACGCCGACATGGCCCGCCAGTCGGCCACCGAAGCCCGCCAGATCGGCCACCTCGCCAACAAGCTGCAGGCCCTCGCCGCCCAGTTCCGCACCTGAGCCAGCCAACGGGCATGGAAAGGAAGGGTCGAGCCGGTTTACCCGCCCGGGTCGGTCGGGCAGAATGCGCCGACTCCGACTCTCAAACCCTCCGATGCTCACTGCCCACGGTCTTGCCTGCGATCGCGGCGACCGCCGTCTGTTTTCCGCTGTGGACTTCGCCGTCGCCCAGGGCCAGTGGCTGCAGGTGGAAGGCCCCAACGGGGCCGGCAAGACCAGCCTGCTGCGCATCGTCGCGGGGCTGGCGCCGGCAGCGGACGGACGCATCGAATGGGAAGGCCAGCCAGTCGCCGAGGTGCGCGATGAGTTCCACGCCCGCCTGCTCTACCTGGGCCACGCCCCGTCCATCAAGGACGACCTCTCCGCCCTCGAGAACCTCCAGACCGCCGCCGCCGTGGCCGGCCGTCCGCTGGATGAGCACACCGCCCTCACCGCCTTGCGCCGGATCGGCCTGAAGGGCCGCGAGGATCTGCCCACCCGGGTGCTCTCCCAGGGCCAGAAGCGCCGCGTGGCGCTGGCCCGCCTGCTGTGCAGCCAGGCGCGGCTGTGGATCCTCGACGAGCCCTTCGTGGCCCTCGACGTGGCCGCCGTCAGCCAGCTGTGCGAGATCCTCGACGAGCACCTGTCCCGCGGCGGCATGCTCCTGTTCACCAGCCATCAGGCGGTGCAGCTGGGCGGCACGCCCTCCAGCCTGAGGCTGGGCGCATGAGCGCTTTCTTCGCCATCGTCCGCCGCGACCTGCTGCTGGCCGCCCGCCGCAAGAGCGAGGTGTTCACCGCGCTGTTCTTCTTCATGATCGTGGTGAGCCTGTTCCCTCTCGGCATCGGGCCCGAGACCGCGCTCCTGCGCCGCATCGCGCCCGGCGTGCTGTGGGTGGCGGCGCTGCTGGCGGCGATGCTGTCCCTCAACCGCCTGTTCGCCGCCGATCACGCCGACGGCACGCTGGAGCAGATGGCCCTGTCGCCCACGCCGCTGGCCCTGCTGGTGGCGGGCAAGACCCTCGCCCACTGGCTCACCGCCGGGCTGCCGCTAGTGCTGCTGGCGCCGGTGCTGGGCATCCAGTTCGATCTCTCCGCCCGCTCGCTGGGCATCCTGATGCTGTCGCTGCTGCTGGGCACGCCGCTGCTGTCCCTCATCGGGGCGATCGGCGCGGCCCTCACCCTGGGCCTGCGCGGTGGCGGCGTGCTGCTGTCGCTGCTGGTGCTACCCCTGTATATTCCGGCCCTGATCTTTGGCGCCGGCGCGGTCGAGGCCGACATGGCCGGGCTCGGCGTGGGCGGACACCTGTCGCTGCTGGGCGCCCTCTTGGCGCTCGGCGTGTTCTTTGCCCCGTGGGCCGCCACCGCCGCCCTGCGCATCGCCCTCGAATAGCGCCGCCACACCCTTTTTCGGATTCATCCCCATGAGTCAGCGCTTCATCAACTGGTTCAAGTTCGCCTCGCCGGCCAGCTTCTATCCCCTCGCCGGCAAGGCCTGGCCGTGGTTCGCCGCGCTTGCCACGGCGCTTGCCGCCGCCGGGCTGTGGATCAGCTTCTTCGTCGCCCCCACCGATTTCCAGCAGGGCGAGGGCTACCGGATCATCTTCATCCACGTGCCGGCCTCGTGGATGTCCATGTTCATCTACTGCGTGATGGCCTTCTGGGCGGCCATCGGCATCACGTTCAACACCCGCCTGTCGGGCATGATGAGCTCGGCCCTGGCGCCCACCGGCGCGCTGTTCGCCTTCATCTCGTTGTGGACCGGCGCCCTGTGGGGCAAGCCCATGTGGGGCGCCTGGTGGGTGTGGGATGCGCGGCTCACGTCCGAGCTGATCCTGTTCTTCCTGTACATCGGCTACATCGCCCTCACCGCCGCCATCGACGACCCGCGCCGGGCCGACAAGGCCGGGGCCATCGTGGCGCTGGTGGGCGTGGTCAATGTGCCGATCATCTATTTCTCGGTGAAGTGGTGGAACACCCTGCACCAGGGCGCGTCGGTGTCCCTCACCAAGGCGCCCACCATGGCCACCACCATGCTGTGGGGCATGCTGCTGATGGCCCTGGCCTTCTGGATGTACAGCATCGCCATCGCGCTCTACCGGGTGCGGGCGATCATCCTGGAGCGCGAACGCCACACCACCTGGGTGGCCGAACTGCCGGAGATGCAGCGATGAACTGGGGCAGCGCCAGCGAATTCTTTGCCATGGGAGGCTACGGCCTCTACGTGTGGGGCAGCTTCGGCGTGACCGCCGCCGCCCTGCTGATCGAGGTCGTGCTCGTCCGCAGACGCCTTGTCGACACCCGCCGTATCCTGCGTCGGGAACTGACGGCCGATCGCGACGACCAACACTGAATCAAACCCATCCGCCCGATCGCCGGCAGACTCAAGCAACCATGAAACCACGCCAGAAACGCTTCGCCATCATCATCGGCGGCCTCGCCGCCCTCGGCATCGCGGCCGCCCTCGTGCTCAACGCCTTCCAGAGCAATCTGGTGTTCTTCTTCACGCCCACCCAGGTGGCCAGCGGCGAAGCCCCCAAGGGCCGTGCCTTCCGCGTCGGCGGGCTGGTGAAGGAAGGCAGCCTCCAGCGCACCGACATCACCGCCCGCTTCGTGGTCACCGACACCGCCAAGGAAATCCCCGTCACCTACAAGGGCATCCTGCCGGACCTCTTCTCGGAGGGCAAAGGCGTTGTCGCCCAGGGCAGCCTGGGGCCGGATGGCCAGTTCACCGCCACCGAAGTGCTCGCCAAGCACGACGAGAACTACATGCCGCCCGAAGCCCAGGCCGCAGTGGACAAAGCCCACGAGGCGTCGCGAACTTTGAAGCAGTGAGAAGAACCGTGAGGAGTGAGGGGAGAGGAGTCAGGAGGCCTTCCTTCAGCCTTGTGGGCTCCCGACTCGCCTGATCACCACGTCACGCCTCACCCCTTACTCCCATCTCCTCACCAGAAAAACCATGATCCCCGAAATCGGCTCCTTTGCCCTCGTCCTGGCCCTGCTGGTGGCCCTCGTGCAGGGAACATTGCCCCTCGTCGGCGCCCAGCGGGGCGTGGCGGCGTGGGTGCAGCTGGCGCGGCCCGCGTCGGCCACCCTGTTCCTGCTCATCGCGGTGGCCTTCGGCTGCCTCACCGCCAGCTTCATCAACAATGATTTCTCGGTGCTGTATGTTGCCCAGCACTCCAACTCGCGCCTGCCGATCGAGTACCGCATCGCCGGCGTGTGGGGCGGCCACGAGGGCTCGCTGCTGCTGTGGGTGCTGATGCTGTCCCTGTGGGCGCTGGCCGTGGCGGCCTTCTCCCGCAGCCTGCCGGACGACATGGTGGCGCGGGTCGAGGGTGTGCTTGGGCTTGTAGCGGCCGGCTTCATCCTGTTCATCCTCACCACCTCCAGCCCCTTCGAGCGCCTCTTGCCCGGCGCCAACGACGGCCGTGACCTCAACCCGCTGCTCCAGGACCCGGGCCTGATCTTCCATCCGCCGATGCTCTACATGGGCTACGTGGGCTTCTCGGTGGCCTTCGCCTTCGCCATCGCCGCGCTGCTGTCGGGCCGGCTGGATGCCGCCTGGGCGCGCTGGTCGCGGCCGTGGACCACCGCCGCGTGGGTCTTCCTCACCCTCGGCATCGGCCTCGGCTCGATCTGGGCCTACTACGAGCTGGGCTGGGGTGGCTGGTGGTTCTGGGATCCGGTCGAGAACGCCTCGTTCATGCCCTGGCTGGTGGGCACGGCGCTGATCCACTCCCTGGCGGTTACCGAAAAGCGCGGCAGCTTCAAGAACTGGACGGTGCTGCTGGCCATCGGCGCGTTCTCCCTGTCGCTGCTGGGCACCTTCCTGGTCCGCTCCGGCGTGCTCAGCTCGGTGCACGCCTTCGCCACCGACCCGAAGCGTGGGGTGTTCATCCTGTTGTTCCTGGCGGTAGTGGTCGGCTCGTCCCTCACCCTGTTTGCCTGGCGGGCGCCCAAGGTCAGCCTGGGCGGCGCCTTCGCGCTGGTGTCGCGAGAGACCATGCTACTGATCAACAACCTGCTGCTCCTGTGCGCCGCCGGCGCGGTGCTGCTGGGCACGCTCTACCCGCTGGTGATCGACGCCCTCAACCTGGGCAAGCTGTCGGTCGGCCCCCCGTATTTCAACGCGGTGTTCGCCCCGCTGATGGTGCCGGTGCTGTTCCTGATGGCCGTCGGCCCCGTTGCGCGCTGGAAGCAGGCCAATCTCGCCGACATCATCCGCCCCCTGCGGGCCGCCTTCGCGCTGGCCGTGGTGGCCGGCGTCGGCCTGCCCTTCGTGGCCGGCAACTGGAGCGCCGGCGTGGCGCTGGGCATCGGCCTGGCGGTGTGGATCGTCGGCTCGTCGGTGCTGCAGATCCTCGCCCGGGCCAAGTCCGGCATGCCGCCGCGGTCCTTCTGGGGCATGCATCTGGCCCACGTGGGCATCGCGGTCACCGTGGTCGGCATCGTGATGGTCAAGCACTACGAAACGGAGCGCGACGTGCGCATGGCCCCCGGCGACACCGTCGCGGCGGGCAGCTACACGATCCGCTTCCTGGGCGTCGAAGGCGCACCCGGCCCCAACTACACCGCCGCCCGCGGCAACCTGGAGCTCCTCAAGGACGGCCAGCTGGTGATGCCGCTGCACCCCGAGAAGCGCAAGTACCTCTCCTCCGCCATGCCGATGACCGAAGCCTTCATCGACCCGGGCCTCACCCGCGACATCTACGTCTCGCTGGGCGACCCGCTCGAAGGTGACGACGGCGCCTGGAGCGTGCGCGTGTATTACAAACCCTTCGTCAGCTGGATCTGGGCCGGCGCCGTGCTGATGGCCCTGGGCGGCATCTTCGCCGCCAGCGACCGCCGCTACCGCCTCAAGTCGGCCGCCCGCGCCGCCACCAAGCTCGCCCCCGGAGCCGCATCGTGAAACGTTTCCTGATCCCCCTCGGCATCTTCCTGGTGCTGATCGTGTTCCTCGCCATCGGCCTCAACCGTGATCCCCACGAGGTGCCCTCGCCGCTGGTCGGCAAGCCGGCGCCCGAATTCCGCCTCGTCACGCTGGCCGATCCGGCCAAGGAATTCTCCCCCGCCGACATGCGCGGCCAGGTGTGGCTGCTCAACGTATGGGCCTCGTGGTGCGTGTCGTGCCGCGCCGAGCACCCGCTGCTGGTGGCCTTCGCCAAGGACGGCAAGCTGCCGGTGGTCGGGCTCAACTACAAGGAAGTGCGCGGCGACGGTGGTCTCGACGCCAAGAAGCTCGCCCCGGAGCAGGAACTCGCCCTCACCCGCCAGCGCGCCGGCGCCTGGCTCGCCCAGCACGGCAACCCGTACCTGCTGTCGGTGCTCGACATGGACGGCCGGGTCGGCATCGACTACGGCGTGTATGGCGTGCCCGAAACCTATCTGATCGACAAGAAAGGCGTGATCCGCTTCAAGCAGATCGGCCCGATCACCCCCGAAGCCCTGAGCCAGAAGATCCTGCCGCTCGCCAAGCAGCTCGCCGCCGAATGACGACCGCCATGACCCGCCGCCTGCTCGCGCCCCTCGCCGGCCTGCTCCTCGCCGCCAGCCTCAACCTCCACGCCGCCGACGCCACGCCGATGGCCGAAGACCCGGTGGTCGAGGCCCGGCTCGTCACCATCTCCGAAGAACTCCGCTGCCTCGTCTGCCAGAACGAAAGCCTCGCCGCCTCACGCGCCGAGCTCGCCAACGACCTGCGCGAGGAAGTCCGCAAGCTCATCCACCAGGGCAAGTCCGACGCCGACATCCGCGACTACCTCGTCGCCCGCTACGGCGACTTCGTGCTCTACCGCCCGCCGGTCAAGCCCACCACCTGGCTCCTGTGGTTCGGCCCCTTCGCGCTGCTCGCCGGTGGCGCCGTCGGCCTCATCGCCTACCTGCGCCGGCGTGCCGGCAAGGTTGATGCCCCCGACCTGACCGCCGACCAGCGCGCCGCCGCCGAGGCCCTCCTCGGCACCGACTCATCCCAACGCCCGAAGAACGACGCATGACCGCCTTCTGGATTGCCGCCGGGCTGCTCACCGCCCTCGTCCTCGCCGTGCTGTGCTGGCCGCTGCTGCGCCACAAGGCCGCCGCCCACGCCTCCCGCCAGGCCATCAACACCGCCATCTACCGCGACCAGCTGGCCGAACTCGACCGGGATCTCGCCAGCGGCGCCCTCTCCCAGGCCGACTACGCCAGCGCCCGCAGCGAGATCGAGCGCCGCGTCCTCGAAGACGTGGCCGGTGACCCCGCCGCCCCGACGGAGGCCCCGCGCCGCCTGCCGCGCACCGCGCTGGGCCTCGCCGTCAGCGTGCCGCTGGCCGCCGTTGCGCTGTATTTCGCCCTCGGCAACCCCGCCGCCCTCGACCCGGCTGCCTCCCAACAGGGCGCCGAACCCAGCGCCGCCGAAGTCGAGAAGATGGTCGCCGCCCTCGCCACCAAGCTTGAGCAGAACCCCGACAACCCCGAAGGCTGGGTGATGCTGGGCCGCAGCTACAAGGTGATGGGCCGCTTCGACGACGCCGCCAAGGCCTTCGAAAAGGCCGGCCCGGCGATGGAAACTAACCCCGAGCTGATGCTCGAACTCGCCGACCTCTCCGCCGAACTCAACAACGGCAAGATCGAAGGCAAGGGCCGCGAACTGCTGCTGAAGGTGCTCGCCGACCAGCCCGACAACCCGCAGGCGCTGGTGCTCGCCGGCTACGACGCCTATTCGCGCCAGCGCTACGCCGACGCCATCAAGCACTGGGAGAAGCTGCTGGCGATGGTCCCGCCCGATTCCCAGGACGCCCAGAACCTCACCGCCGGCATCGAGAAGGCCCGCAGCCTGATGGGCGCCGGCGCCCCCGCCCGTGCAGCCGAGAAGCCCGCAAAGGCAGCCAAGGCCGACGTGCCCGCCGCCAGCAAGGTCAGCGGCAAGGTCGAGCTGGCCCCGGAACTCAAAGCCAAGGCCAGCCCCGACGACGTGGTGTTCATCTTTGCCCGCGCCGCCCAGGGCCCGCGGATGCCCCTGGCGGTGGTCCGGGCCAAGGTGGCCGACCTGCCGGTGGATTTCACCCTCGACGACAGCATGGCCATGAGCCCCGACTTCAAGCTCTCCTCCGCCGGCGAGCTGCGCATCGAAGCCCGCGTTTCCAAGAGCGGCAACGCCATTGCCGCGCCGGGCGACCTGTCCGGCGAAGTCGGCCCGGTGAAA
Organism: uncultured Zoogloea sp.; assembly: GCF_937894855.1. NCBI lineage: Bacteria > Pseudomonadati > Pseudomonadota > Betaproteobacteria > Rhodocyclales > Zoogloeaceae > Zoogloea > uncultured Zoogloea sp. The sequence goes on along the minus strand of NZ_CALAYQ010000071.1, from coordinate 2,627 downwards.
GCCGGCGCCAGCGGCATCCGGCTGCGCATCGACCGCGTCGTGCCGTAATTTCGGCCCGGTACAGGCTGCCGGCCGCGATAAATAGTCGCAGCCTATACCGAGCATCGCAATAAACAATTGGCGCCGCGGCAGCGCTGCCGTACGATGGTCCGACGTCTGACAAAACTGCTTCCTGAGGGCAGGTCAGGCGATCTAGCTGCACTTGGCGCGCCGGGGTAAAAACAGAAAACACCCCCCAATACCCACAGAGATCCATCCCGGCGCCCATTTTTCCCCAATGTCCCGCGAAAATCTCCTCTCGCCGCTCCCGCCACCGGGCCCGGAAGAGCGCTTTGACACCCTCTTCGCCAGCCCTCACGTGCGCATCGAGCGCATCGTCTCGCACCGCCACGCCAGCCCGCCCGGCTTCTGGTACGACCAGGCCGAGGACGAATGGGTGATGCTCGCCCAGGGCTCTGCCGAACTGGAATTCGATGACGGCCGCCGCGAGGCGCTCGCCCCCGGCGACTGGCTGCTGATCCTCGCCGGCTGCCGGCACCGGGTCGCCGCCACCGGGCCCGACACCGTGTGGCTCGCGGTGCACGTCGCCCGCTGACGCTTGGCTCCCAACACAGATCCCGGCCGATTGTCGTATTCTCCTGTCCTTCCCCCACAGGAGAACCCCCCATGATCCGACGCAGTCTCACCGCCCTGGCCTTTGCCGTGGGCGCCAGCTTCCTTCCCTTTGCCCCCGCCCAGGCCGAAGCGCCGGCCGTCGGCACCCAGGTGCCCGGCTACTACCGCATGGCCCTCGGCACGCTTGAGATCACCGCCCTCTACGACGGCTACGTGGATCTCGGCGCCAACCTGCTGCTGGGCGCCAGCAAGGCCGAAGTGCAGAAGCTGCTCGCCAGACAGTTCATCGCCGGCGAGAAGGTCCAGACCGCCGTCAACGCCTATCTCATCAACGCCGGCGGCAAGCTGATCCTCGTGGATGCCGGCGCCGCCAAGGCCTTCGGCCCGACCCTCGGCTTCATCGGCGATCAGCTCCGCGCCGCCGGCTACAGCCCGGACAAGGTGGACGTGGTGCTCCTCACCCACCTCCACGCCGACCACGTGGCCGGCATCCTCGACGCCGACGGCAAGCCGCTCTTCCCCAACGCCGAGATCCACGTGGCCCAGGCCGAGAGCGACTTCTGGCTGTCGGAAGCCAACGCCGCCGCCGCGCCCAAGGACTTCAAGCCCTTCTTCGAGCTCGCCCGCAAATCGGTGGCGCCCTACCAGGCCGCCGGAAAGTACAAGACCTTCACCGGCGAAGCCGACTTCGGCAGCGTGAAGGCCGTGCCCTCCAACGGCCACACGCCGGGCCACACCAGCTATATCGTCGAATCCGGCGGCCAGCGCCTGCTGATCCTCGGCGACGCGGTGCACGCCCACGCGGTGCAGTTCGCCCACCCGGAAGTCGCTATCGAATTCGACAGCGACAAGAAAGCCGCCATCGCCGCCCGCAAGAAGCTGTTCGCCTGGGCCGCGAAGGAGAAGCTGCTGGTCTCCGGCATGCACCTGCCCTTCCCGGGCATCGGCCACGTGCGCAGCGAAGGCAAGGCCTACGCCTGGGTGCCGGTGGAGTACAGCCCGATCCGCACCGACAAGTAAGCGCGGCATCGCTGCAAACAAAAGGGCGACCCGCGGGTCGCCCTTTTTGCTGGAACCGGAAACCGGCGCGGCTTACAGCCCCGCGTCGGCGCGCAAGGCGGCGGCCTTGTCGGTGGTTTCCCAGGTGAAGTCCACCTCGTCGCGGCCGAAGTGGCCGTAGGCGGCGGTGGCCGAGTAGATCGGGCGCAGCAGGTTGAGGCTGGCGATGATGCCCTTCGGACGCAGGTCGAAATGGCGACGCACCAGCTCGACGATCTTCTCGTCCGACACCTTGCCGGTGCCGAAGGTCTCGACCATCAGGCTCACCGGCTGGGCCACGCCGATGGCGTAGGCCACCTGCACCTCGCAGCGATCGGCGAGGCCGGCGGCGACGATGTTCTTCGCCACGTAGCGGCCGGCGTAGGCGGCGGAACGGTCCACCTTTGACGGGTCCTTGCCCGAGAACGCGCCCCCACCGTGGTGGGCCGCGCCGCCGTAGGTGTCAACGATGATCTTGCGGCCGGTGAGGCCGCAGTCGCCGTTCGGGCCGCCGATCACGAACCGGCCGGTGGGGTTGATGAGGTAGCGGGTGTCGGCGGTGAGCATGTCCTTGGGCAGCACCGGCTTGATGACTTCCTCGATCACCGCCTCGGAGAGCGCCGTGTGGGCGATGTCCGGGTGATGCTGGGTGGACACCACCACGGTGTCGATCGCCACCGGCTTGCCATCCACGTAGCGCACGGTGAGCTGGCTCTTGGCGTCCGGGCGCAGCCACGGCAGGCGGCCGTCCTTACGCACTTCGGCCTGGCGCTGCATGATGCGGTGGGCGTAGTAGATCGGGAAGGGCATCAGGCTGGGCGTCTCGTTGCACGCGTAGCCGAACATCAGGCCCTGGTCGCCGGCGCCCTGGTCGAGGTCGAGGCCTTCGCCTTCATTCACGCCCTGGGCGATGTCGGAGGACTGGCGGTTGATCGCGGTGAGCACCGCGCAGCTCTTGTAGTCGAAGCCGATGT
>NZ_CALAYQ010000070.1:0-44563 GCF_937894855.1 uncultured Zoogloea sp. | reverse complement strand
CGGACAAGAACGACGTGAAGGAAGGCATCATCACCTACAAGCTGGCCGCCCACGCCGCCGACCTCGCCAAGGGCCACCCGGGCGCGCAGATCCGCGACAACGCGCTCAGTAAAGCCCGTTACGAGTTCCGCTGGGACGACCAGTTCAACCTGGGCCTCGACCCGGACAAGGCGAAATCCTTCCACGACGAGACCCTGCCCAAGGAATCGGCCAAGGTCGCCCACTTCTGCTCCATGTGCGGCCCGCACTTCTGCTCCATGAAGATCACCCAGGACGTGCGCGACTTCGCCGCCGCCCAGGGCATCGCCGAAGCCGAGGCCCTTGAGAAGGGCATGGAGACCAAGGCGGTGGAGTTTGTGAAGAAGGGCGCGGAAATCTACCAAAAAGTCTAAAGTCACCTTCCGCCGTATCCGACGAACGGGCCGCAGGGCCCGTTCTTTTTTTGTGCATTGAACCGCTTTCGCATGGCTTCCCCGGCCATGCCGGCGCGCCGCATCCCCTGCGGCACGCGCCTTTCCGCCCCCCTCCAAAGCACCTGCTGCATTGCGGAATATCCAGTCCCCGCGCGGGATAGACCGCTCGATCTACCGTTCGTCGCAGCCATCTCAAGTTCGCATCGGCGCCGCCGTTTCCTACTGGACCGGAACGAACGGGACGTCGTGACGCAGATCACCGAACCCGTTTCAGTTTTTTTCATTTTTGTCGTTACCGTAATTAGTACGAGACCAGATTCCGCGCTGGCCTGAACTGTCTGCAAAGACCGGTAAACCCCAAAAACTGACCGCCGCTCCGGCAACGGAAGCGGCCCGAGAACCGAGATGCGCAAGCTGCCCGAAAACGGATTCACGCTGGTCGAGCTGCTGGTGTCGGTCGCCATTGCCGCGATCCTCATCAGCATCGCCGCGCCGTCGTATGTCGCGCTGACCAACACCAACCGGTTGGCCACCCAGGCCAACGACATCCTGGGCGGCCTGATGATTGCCCGCAGCGAGGCGATCCGCCTCAACCAGCGCGTGGTGTTCTGCCGCAGCGACGACGGCAGCACCTGCTCGGCGGCCACCGACGGCTGGAGGGGCTGGCTGGTGTTTGCCGACACCGACGGCACCGACACCCCCAGCGCATCGGAGATCCTGCGCAGCGGCACGATCTCCAACGCCTCCGGCATGAGCGTGCTGGCGAGCGCCGCGATCAGCGGCCAAACCAACCGCATCCGCATCGGCTCGGACGGCTTTGCCCGCACCGCGCCGGGTTCGTCGTCGGCACTGCTGCAGGCCAAGCTGTCGGTGTGCATCGTCACCGCGTCGCCGGCCCACAACGCCCGCGAGCTGCGCATCGCCTCTGGCGGCCGCCCGCTGATCGTCCAGGTGGACAACGACGGCGCCTGCCCCACCCCCTCCAACTCCTGACCCCTATCCACAGGCATCCCGGAAATGAGAAACAAGTCCCTCCTCAAGCGGCAAAAAGGCGTGGGCCTCATCGAAGTGCTCGTCTCGATGGTCGTGCTGTCGCTCTGCATGCTTGGCATGGCCGCCCTGCAGACCGTCTCGCTGCGCAACAACCAGAGCGCCCAGTCGCGCTCGATGGCAACCATCATGAGCGCCTCGATCACCGAATCCATGCGCGCCAACGTGATCGCCGCCAAAGGGGGCGAATACAACGTGGACACCTGCTCGAGCGCCAGCGGCACCAGCCTCGCCAGCACCGACGTGGCCTCCTGGCTCAACGCCCTCAAGGGCGCCATCGGCCGCACCGCGTGTGGCGGCATCGTGTGCCGCAACGCCACCTGCGACATCACCGTGCAGTGGGACGACTCCCGCGCCACCAGCGGCAAATCCGCCTTCAGCGTGACCACCCGCGTCATCCTGTGAAGACCGCCATGTTTGCCCAGACCTCACGCCCCGCCCGCATGAAGGGGCTGACGCTCATCGAGCTGATGATCTCGCTCGTTCTGGGCATGGTGCTGGTGGGCGGCGTGCTGGTGGTCTTCCTGGGCAGCCAGACCTCCTACAAGACCTCCGACAACCTCTCCAAGATGCAGGACTCGGCGCGGATCTCCTTTGCGCTCATCAGCCATGAGATCCGCGAGGCGGCCGGCACAGGCTGCGGCAACGGCAGCCGCCTGGACAACGCGATCTCGAGGCGCAACGAGAGCATCCTCAACGCCGCCCAGGCCTCCACCCCGGCCTGGTGGAGCGTGATGGGCAACGGCGTGATGGGCTACGACGCCGGCACGGCCAGCCCCGCGATCGCCATCGGCACCGGCACCACCCAACGCGTCAGCACCACCGACGCGATCCAGCTCACCGGCGCTTATGGCGCCGGCTTCAGCATCGACGCCCACAGCAACACCGGCTACAACTTCACCCTCAACACCGCCTCGTCGGGCCTCAACGCCGACGACATCCTGATCGCCTGCGACTACAAGCAATCCACGGTGTTCAACGCCTCGTCCGTCGTCGGCAAGACGGTGACCTACGCGGCCGGCGCCGGCAGCTCCCGCAACTGCGGCATCGCCCTGGGTTACGACGCCGACAACAACTGCTCCACCACGGCCTACAAGTACGACTCGCTGGTCGCCCGCCTGTACCGCTTCGGGGCCAGCACCTGGTACATCGGCAACGGGACCAACGGCCGCCCCTCCCTCTACCGCGTGTTCCTGAACGGCAACCCCGAGGAGATCGCCACGGGCGTGACCGACATGCAGATCCAGTACCTCCAGGATGGCAACACGGCCTATGTGAGTGCCCCCTCCGTCACCGACTGGGGCGCCGTCATCGCGGTGCGCCTCACGCTGAACTTCGAAGGCGTGGACAAGAACATCGCCACCGGTGGAACCGGGGATCGCCGCATCAGCACCGTGGCCACCAGCACCATCATGCTGAGGAACAGAACGCCATGAGCCGGAACCCGCACCACGCCCAGGGCGGCATGGTCCTTGTCGCCTCGATGATGATCCTCATCATCATCACCCTCCTCGGCCTCTCGGCCATGCGCAGCGCCGGCCTCGAGGAGCGGATGAGCGGCAACCAGTACGACCAGAACTACGTGTTCGAAGCAGCCGAAGCGGCCCTGCGGGAAGCCGAAATCGTCGCCGCCGCACCGCTGACCTTCACCAACGCCTGCACCAACGGCCTGTGCCCGACCCCCGTTGCGGGCGCCACCGACCGCTGGATGGACAGCAGCTTCACCGGGTGGAAATCAGCCGCCAACGCCAACGCCGGCATCGTCACCGCCCAGTACATCCTCGAAGACATGGGCGCCCAGCCGGTGGATGGCACCTGTCATCTGCAGGTGCCGGTCGAGCCCACCTGCCTCATTCCGATGGTCCGCATCACCGCCCGCGCGGTTGCCGCCAACGGCCGCGGCACCTCGGTCACGCTTCAATCCAATCTACGCCAGTAATCCAGGGAGTCGGTCATGAGCAGCCCGTCCAATCTCAAGCGCAACTGCAAGTCCGGGGCCGTTTTCACGCCATCGCTGATCGCCCTTGCCGTCGCACTCATCTGCCAGCCGGCCAGCGCCGTCCTCGACATCCCTACCGCGCCCCTGCAATCGGCCGCTGCGATTCCGTCGAACATCCTGTTCGTGCTCGACGACTCGGGCAGCATGCAGTTCGAGATGATGCCGGACGACCTCACGATCTGGCCCGGCGAGAACCCCATCGGCGACCTCGGCTACGGCGTCTACCTCTTCCCGCCGCCCAACCGGACGATCTACGGTTCGGACATCTACGGCCAGAACAACACCAACTGGCGGCTGATCCCCACCTTCAGCGACACCAACTTCCACAACTACTACAAGCGCTCGGCCGCCAACAACACGATCTTCTACGACCCGTCGATCACCTACACCCCGTGGGTGAAATACGACGGCACGTCGTACGGCAATGCATCCCCCAGCGCCGCGCCGTACCACCCGGCCAACTCGGGCGCCGGCACGCTCAACCTGACGAGCCAGCAGTCCCTCACCGCCAACTGGATATCCGGAACCTCCCTGACCAACGGCGCATCCCAGTGCGGCTGGTCGGGCACCTGCTCCCACAGCTTCTGGCCTATCACCTACTACGTGTACAAGGGCGGCAGCCTCAGCAAGACGGCGGCGGCGAGCTACACCAAGTACCAGATCCAGGGCAACAAGGGCTACGCCACCGACCTCGCCACCGGCACCACCACGACCATCTCGGGCACCTTCCCCTCCGGCCGCTCTGTCGCCGACGAAGCTCAGAACTTCGCCAACTGGTTCTCCTACTACCGGTCGCGCACCCTGGCGGCCCGGGCCGGTTCGAGCATCGCCTTCTCCAAGCTCGGCATCAACTACCGGGTGGGCTTCACGACCATCAACACGTCCGACTTCGGCGACGCGATCCCCACCTCCGGCGTGTTCGACGGCACCAACCGGCAGACGTGGTTCAACAACCTGTTCTCCAACGCCGTGCCCACCTCCGGCACGCCCCTCAAGCAGGCCCTCGACCGGGCCGGTCAGTACTACTCGCGCACCGACAACACCGGCCCCTACGGCCCCGCGCCCCAGCTGTCGTGCCGACGCAACTTCACGATCCTGACCACCGACGGCTACTACGGTGAAACCACTATCTCCGGGATCGGCAACGACGACGGCACAGCGGGCTCCACCATCACCGGCACCAACTCCCAGTCGTACAAGTATTCCGCGGTCAAGCCCTACCAGGACAGCTACACCAACACCCTGGCCGACATCGCGATGTACTACTGGAAGAACGACCTGCGGACCGATCTGACCAACAACATGCGGGCGACCAGCACCAACCCGTCGTTCTGGCAGAACATGAACACCTTCACCCTGTCCCTCGGGCCCCAGGGCACCCTCAACCCGGCCACCGATCTGGCCCGCCTGACCGCCGGCACCGCCACCTGGCCCGACCCGCTCGCAGGCGACGCCCAGAAGATCGACGACCTGTGGCACGCCGCGGTTAACGGCCGCGGCAGCTTCGTTGCCGCCAAGAACCCCACCGAGTTCGCCAACGGCCTGGTCTCGGCCCTCACCACCATCGGCGAAGCGGGCGGTGTGTGGAACGTGGCCGTCACCGCCTTCACCCTCGAAGCCGACGGCAAGACCTTCGTCGCGCGCTACGACGGCAACTGGGGTGGCGACCTGTGGGCCGTGGGCTACAACGCCAACGGCCAGATGAACACCACCTCTGACGGCACCCCGATCCCGGTCTGGAAGGCCTCCGCCAACGTACCGGCGCCCGCCTCGCGCAAGATCTACACCTGGAAGGACAGTGGTGGCGGCGGCGGCACCACCTTCGAGTACACCAACCTCAGCTCCAGCAAGAAGAGCGCCCTCGGCAGCTCGGCGGTGGTCGATTACCTGCGCGGCGTGCGCACTGGCGAAGTCTCCAACGGCGGCGCCTACCGCAACCGCACGTCGGTGATCGGCGACTTCGCCAACCCGGCGCCGGTTTACGTGAAGGCGTCCAACACCATCTTCGCCGCGGCCAACGACGGCATGCTGCACGCCTTCAACGCCTCGACGGGTGTCGAGCAGTTCGCCTACATCCCGGGCAGCGTGAACTTCACCACCATGGCCACGCTCGCCAATCCCAACTACTCCCACGCCTACCTGAACGATGGCGAGGTGGTGGTCTCCGACCTGGCCACCGTTGGCAAGAACATCCTGGTGGGCAGCCTGGGCCGCGCCGGCAAGGGCATCTACGCGCTCGACGTCACCACGCCCTCCTCCTTCGGCACCAGCAACGTGCTGTGGGAATACACCGACTCCGACCTGGGCCAGACCCTCGGCAAGCCGCTCATCGCCAGGCTCAACACCGGCGACTGGGCGGTGATCATCGGTAACGGCTACAACAGCACCAACGAGAAGGCCTTCCTGTACATCATCAACCTCAACACCGGCGCGCTCATCAAGAAGATCGCCACCGGCGCGGGCTCGTCGTCGGCCACCAACGGCCTGTCTTCGCTGGTCGGCTTCGACAAGGACGGTGACAGCAAGATCGACCTGATCTACGCGGGCGACCTGCTCGGCAACTTCTGGCGCTTCAACCTCGCCGGCACCGATACATCCGCGTGGAGCGGCACCTCGATGTTCACCGCCCGCGACGCCAGCAACAACACCCAGCCGATCACCGGCGGTCTCGCCGTGGCCATCGACCCGAAGACCAACAAGCGCTGGGTCTTCGGCGGCACCGGACGCTACCTCACCAACGGGGACGTCTCCGACACCGCCATCCAGAGCTGGTACGGCCTCATCGACGACGGCACCACCATCGCCGGCCGCAGCGCCCTCACCCAGCGCACCCTCACCGCCGAAACCGCCCAGGGCAGCTACCTCACCCGCACCTTCTCCGAGGCCACCACCAACGACATGGTCGGCAAGAGTGGCTGGTACGTGGACATGGCCGTCGGCGGCGTGAGGACCGGCGAACGCATCGTGTCCCGCAGCCAGTACTCCGCCGGCGTGCTGTACGCCAGCAGCGTCGTCCCCAGCACCGACAAGTGCGCATCCGGCGGCACCGGCTACATCAACGCCCTCAGCGCCTTCTCGGGCGCAACGATCACCAAGCCCTTCTTCGACATCAACAACGACAACGCCTTCGACGACGCCGACAAGAAGCTGGTCGGCGGCAAGCTCACCCCGGCGGGCTCGGTGCGCACCGGCGGGATGATCGGCGAGATCACCATCAAGAAGGTGACCGACTCGAAATTCACGATCCAGAGCTGCGATTCGACCGGCGTCTGCAAGGCCCAGCCGAACGTGAACCTCAGCGAGCTCAAGGGTCGCGTCTCGTGGCGTGAAATCCGCAAGGAATGACTTAACGTGCCGTTATAGCGGTGGTCAGTCGCAACCACCGCCACCGGAACACCCACCATGCGTAACCGTCTTCCTAAAAACCAGGCCGGCATGACGCTCATCGAGCTGATGGTCGCCGTGTGCATCGTCGGCATCCTGACGATGATCGCCTACCCCAACTACTCGACCTACGTGGTGCGCAGCAAGCGCAACCTGGCCACCGCCTGCCTGCAGGAAGCGGCCCAGTACATGGAGCGCTTCTACACCACCAACCTGCGCTACGACCAGGCCACCGACGGCACCGCCGTCGCCCTGCCCACCACGTCCTGCGTCAGCGACATGAAGGGCAACTACGTGCTCGCCGTCGCCTCGGTGAGCGCCAACGCGTTCGTCCTGAAGGTCACCCCCCAGGGCGGCCAGGCCAGCTCCGACACCCAGTGCGGCACTCTGACCCTCAGCCAGAGCGGCGCCCGCACGGTATCCGGCACCGGTACGACCAGCACCTGCTGGTAAGCCCCCCCGACAAAGGCGGGAAGTCCCGGCCCATCCGGCCGGCGCTTCCCGCCTTTGTCATTCAGGCAACACTTCGCCCCCATCCGCCAGCGGCGCCGGCACGTGGGCAACACCCTGCCGTCGGGCAGGTGCTAGCATTCCTGGATACCGACTACCAGAAGCCAGGCCCGCCCATGAACCTCGAGAAAGTCATCTTCGGTTTCTTCATCGTCTTCGCCGCCACCCTCAACTTCGGCTTCTTCATCGGCGAGATCGACAACCCGGCCCACCACGACATCTACGAGCTGTTCGCCGCGGTGGTGGTCAACCTGATCGCCACCGTGCTCAAGTTCGGCGACCGTACCCAGATCGGCGCCATCCACCTCGCCACCAGCCTCGTCGCCGACCTGCAACTGCTCGCCGCGGCGATGGTGTGGGGCTACGTCGTCCACGTGGCCGGCACCGGGCTCACCCCGACCACCATGTCGAGCATCGTCTCGCTTTCGGGCGGCGCGCTGTTCGCCAACGTCGTGTCGGTGGTGATCCTCATCGCCGAAACCATCATGCAGCGGCGCTGACGCCGTGAACAGCACCCCCACCAGCACGATCTTCCTGGTCCTGCGGCGGCTGCGCACGCCGCTGATCGTGCTCATCGTGATCTTCGCGGTGTCGGTGCTGGGCCTCACCCTGGTGCCCGGCCCCCCCGATCCCAACGGCGGCGGCCCGGGGCCGCGGATGAGCTTCTTCCACGCCGTCTACTTCATCAGCTACACCGCCACCACCATCGGCTTCGGCGAAATCCCCTACGCCTTCTCCGAGCAGCAGCGGCTATGGACGCTCCTGTGCATCTACCTGTCGGTGATCGGCTGGGCCTACACCCTGGGCACGGTGTTCGCGATGCTCCAGGACAAGACCTTCCTCAACGCCATCGCGGTACAGCGCTTCTCGCGGCAGGTGCGCCACCTGCGCGAACCCTTCTTCCTGGTGTGCGGCTACGGCGAGACGGGCCGGCTGATCTGCCACGCGCTGGACGAACTGGGCTTTCGGGCGGTCGTCATCGAGTTGGACGAAGCCCGCGTGGGCGACCTGGAGCTGCAGAGCTACTCCGCCGACATGCCGGCCCTGTGCGCCGACGCCGGCAAGCCCGACACCCTCGTGTTTGCCGGGCTCACCAGCAAGTACTGCCGCGGGGTGATCGCCCTCACCAACGACGACGGCACCAACCTCGCGGTGGCCATCGCCGCCCGCCTGCTGGCCCCCGCCCTGCCGGCCCTGTGCCGCGCCGAACACGCCGAGACGGTGGCCAACATGGCCTCGTTCGGCACCCGGCACATCATCAACCCCTTCGAAAAATTTGGCGAGTACATGGCCCTCGCCCTGCATTCGCCGGCTGCCTACCACCTGCTGCTGTGGCTCACCGGTCTGCCCGGCACCACCATCACCCGCCACCGCGAGCCGCCCGCCGGCAAGTGGGTGCTGTGCGGTTACGGATCCTTCGGCCGGGTGATGACCCAGGCCCTCGAAGGCGCCGGCCTGCCGGTGACGATCATCGACCGGGCCCCGCCGATCGACCCCAGCCACACCTGGATCAAGGGCGACGGCACCGGCGTGGAAGCCCTGCGGGCCGCCGGCATCGCCGACGCGGTGGGCATCGTGGCAGCCACCGCCAACGACGTGAACAACCTGTCCACCGTCGTCACCGCCCGGGAGCTCAACCCCCGGCTGTTCACCGTACTGCGGCAGAACCACGTCGCCAACCACACCCTGTTCGAGGCCTTCGAGTCCGACTTTGCGATGGTGCCCAGCGAAATCGTCGCCCACGAATGCCTCGCCATCCTCACCACCCCACTGCTGGCCCCCTTCCTCAACGCCGTGCGCCGGGCCGACGACAACTGGTCGCAGCAGCTGCTCGACGAGCTCACCGAGCGCTTCGGGTGGGATGTGCCCATGGTCTGGAGCGTCACCCTCAACATCGCCCAGGCCCCGTCGGCCTATCGTCTGCTGATGCGCCACGACAGCCTGCGCCTCGGCCAGCTGCTGCGCGCACCCGTCACCGGCCGACCGCCCCTGGAATGCCGCGCCCTGCTGCTGCTGCGCGAAGGCGATCCGCCCCACCTGCTGCCCGGCGACGACCAGGGCATCCGGCTGGGCGACCAGCTGCTGCTGGTGGGCCTCGAGGCCGCCCGCAAGGATCTCGACCTGACCCTCTTCAACGCCCACACCCTGTCCTACGTGCTGACCGGCCAGGATTCGCCGGGCGGGCTGGTGTGGGAGTGGCTCGCCGCCCGCCGCCGGGCCGGCACCACCTGACACCCGGCGCGGGCGGCGGGCGCCCGGACTGCCGCCACCGCTAGGCTAGAATGCGCGGTCCCGATCGCCACCGCCCGCCATGCCGTTCAGACTGCCGCCGCCCGTCATCCGCACGCTGTTCATCCTCGCCCTCGTCGTCATCTTCATTCTGGCGATGATCCCGATGGCCGTCGTGCCTCAGGTGGTGGACTTCCAGGACAAGCTCCACCACAGCGCGGCCTTCGCGGTGCTGACGCTGCTGGGCTGGGCCGGCTGGCCGGCGCGCATCAACGCCGTTGCCGGCGGACTGCTGGGCTACGGCATCCTGATCGAGATCTGCCAGCACACCCTCACCACCAACCGCTTTGGCGAACCGATGGACGTGGTGGCCGACGTGCTCGGCATCGTCATCGCCCGGTGGATCATCCAGGCCCGGACGGCACGCCCGGCGTAAGCGCGGCCCGACGTCTCCGGGATCAGGCCACGGCAAAGCGGTCGCGCACGACGACCTCGTCGAGCGGCAGCGGGCCACTGCGCGGGTGCGCCGGCTGGGCCGCCTTGCCGATGGCGACGAACATCGCAATGACGTGATCGGCCGGCAGCTGGATCAGACGGGCCACCGCGTCGAAGTCGAAGCCATCCATCGGGCAGCTGTCGTAACCCAGCTCCTGCGCCGCGAGCATCAAGGTCTGCGCGGCGATCCCGCAGGAGCGCATCGCCTCGTCGCGCTGGACCGCTTCACGGCCGCGGTAGTAGCCGTCGAGCATCGGCAGGATGGCCTCCTGCACCGGGGCTGCGGCATCGCGCCAGTAGCGGGTCGGCGCCTTATCCCAGGCCTTCAGGTCGGCAGTCACGACAACCAGCAGGGACGCATCGGTCACCTGCGCCTGGCCCCAAGCGGCCGCGCGCAGCTGCTGACGCAGTGCCGGGTCCTGCGCGAGGACGAAGCGCCAGTTCTGGATGTTGAAGGCCGTCGGCGACAGCTTGACCAGCTGCATCAGCGTGTCGATTTCATCCTCGCGGATGCGGTGGGTCGGGTCAAAGGCCTTGACGGCGCGGCGCTGGCGAATGGCTTCGGATACTTTCATCGTAAATCTCCCGGAGGGTTAAAAACATGCATACCAGTTGGTATGTATCAGGGTAAAAAAATCAGCATGCTGGTCGCAGGCTGACGACGTAAGCGCGCAGTTGCGCCATCGTCGCGTGGAAGGCCGCCGCCGACTGCAGGTTCTTCGACACGCTGACGGCACCTTCCCAGGCCGCCACGATGAACAGCGCACAGGCCTCGCACTCCACGTCGGCGCGGATGTCCCCGGCGGCCTGCGCCCGCTGCAGCAGCGCGGCCAGCCTGCGCTGCCAGCGCTCGAGGATGGCCGCGAGATGGGCGCGAAAGTCCTCGTCTAGGGCGCTCATCTCCTGCATCAGGTTGTTCAGCGGGCAGCCCAGATTGATCGCCGATGCATCGGTCGACTGGCTGCACCCCAGCAGGTCGAGCAAGGCCGCCACCGGCGGCTGCGGCCCGTCGTCGAGCGGACGCACCATCCACTCTTCGAGCAGCGGCGCGATGCGCTCGTCGATGACGGCCAGCCCCAGCGCCTTCTTGCTGGGAAAGTGGTGGTAGAACGCCCCCTTGGTGAGCCCGGTCTCCGCCAGAATGCTCGCCACGCTGGCCGCCCGAAAGCCTTCGCGGTGGATTTCGGCGAAGGCGGCATCGAGGATGCGGGCGCGGGTGAGGTCGGGCTGGCGGCTCATGGTGCAAGATTACATACCGATCGGTCGGTATGTGTCAATACGCCGAACTGGCAAAAAAGAAGGCTGCCCGCAGGCAGCCTTCTTCATCCAGCGCGAAAACCGCTCAGGCGGCAAACACGTGCTTGACGCGCAGAGTCTCACCCCGTTCGACGAGGCCGATCAGGCGGTCGATGTTGGGGTGCTTGCCCGGATTGAGGCGCGCGTCCTCGCTGTGCTCCGAGTAGATCTCGATGCCCTGGGCGGCGGCCGTCGGGGTGATGGCACCGTGGGTTTGCGCCAGATGGTTGTACACCGCCAGCGAGCCGGCCTGGCCGGGCTTGTTCTCGATGGTGGCCACCACCTCGTCGGCGGCATTGAGCAGCTGGATCGCCGCCAGGTGCGAAACGCCCGGCAGGGCCTTGAGCTTGTCGGCAAAAGCCATGGGTGAATCTCCGGTGTCGGGGGAAGCGAAAGTCGGCAGCGTTCTGCAAGGGCGACTGAAGTCGCCCCTACGGAACAACGCGGGATCAGATGCGCTTGGCCAGCTCGGCGGCCTTGCCGATGTAGCTGCCCGGGGTCATCTCGAGCAGGCGGGCCTTCTCGGCTTCGGGGATCGCCAGGGTGCCGATGAACTGCTGCAGCGCTTCCTTGGTGATGCCCTTGCCACGGGTGAGCTCCTTGAGCTGCTCGTAGGGGTTGGGCACGGCGTAGCGGCGCATGACGGTCTGGATCGGCTCGGCGAGCACTTCCCAGCAGGCGTCGAGGTCGGCCGCCAGGCGGGCCGGATCGGCTTCGAGCTTGCCCAGGCCGCGCAGGCAGGAGTCGTAGGCCAGCACGGCGTAGCCGAAGGCGACGCCCATGTTGCGCAGCACGGTGGAGTCGGTCAGGTCGCGCTGCATGCGGGACACCGGCAGCTTGTCGGCCAGGTGACGCAGCACGCTGTTGGCGAGGCCCAGGTTGCCTTCGGCGTTCTCGAAGTCGATCGGGTTGACCTTGTGCGGCATGGTGGACGAGCCGATCTCGCCGGCCTTCAGCTTCTGCTTGAAGTAGCCCAGGGAGATGTACATCCAGATGTCGCGGCACACATCCAGCACGATGGTGTTGGCGCGGGCGGTGGCGTCGTAGAGCTCGGCCATCGCGTCGTGGGGTTCGATCTGGATGGTGTAGGGGTTGAAGGCGAGGCCCAGGGATTCGATGAAGCGGCCGTTGAAGGCTTCCCAGTCGAACTCGGGGTAGGCCGACAGGTGGGCGTTGTAGTTGCCCACGGCGCCGTTGAACTTGGCGGTCAGCTCGACGCTGGCGATGGCCTTGCGGGTGCGGCGCAGGCGATACACCACGTTGGCCATTTCCTTGCCCAGGGTGGTCGGGCTGGCGGGCTGGCCGTGGGTGCGGGAGAGCATCGGCAGGTCGGCGTGCTGGTGGGCCAGCTCGACGAGGCGGGCGATGATCTTGTCGAGGGAGGGCAGCAGCACGTCGTCGCGGCCGTCGCGCAGCATCAGCGCGTGGGAGACGTTGTTGATGTCCTCGGACGTGCAGCCGAAGTGGATGAACTCGGTGACGCGGGTGACTTCGGGGTTGTGGCCCAGGCGCTGCTTGAGCCAGTACTCCATGGCCTTCACGTCGTGGTTGGTGGTCGCCTCGATGGCCTTCACGGCTTCGCCGTCGGCCACCGAGAAGTCGGCGATCACGCCGTCGAGCTCGGCGATGGTGGCGGCGGAGAACGGCGCGATCTCGGCCAGTTCGGGCGCGGCGGCCAGCGCCTTGAGCCATTCGATCTCGACCTTCACGCGGTTGCGGATCAGGCCGAATTCGGAGAAGTGCTCGCGCAGCGCGGAGACCTTGGATTCGTAACGGCCGTCCAGCGGCGACAGCGCGGTGATGGGTTGCAGGTTCATGCGTAAAGCCCTTGAGGCAGAAAAGCAAAGTTCTCTATTTTACCGCCTTGGAGCGCGCTTCGCCGATGATAAAATCCGGGCTCCCCAACTGCTGTGCCAAACCCATGAGAAAAGGTCCGCAACTTCTCGAGAACTTCATTTTCTGGAGCCGCTGGCTCCAGGCGCCGCTGTACCTCGGTCTGATCGTCGCCCAGGGCATCTACGTGTGGCTGTTCATGGCCGAGCTGGGCCACCTGGTGAGCAACGTCATCAACTCCGGCGGCCACATCAGCGAAACCGAAACCATGCTGGTGGTGCTCGGCCTGATCGACGTGGTGATGATCGCCAACCTGCTGATCATGGTCATCATCGGCGGCTACGAGACCTTCGTCTCGCGGCTCGATCTCGAAGGCCACCCGGACCAGCCCGAGTGGCTGTCCCACGTGAACGCCGGCGTACTGAAGATCAAGCTGTCCACCGCGATCATCGGCATCTCGTCGATCCACCTGCTCAAGACCTTCATCAACGCGGCCAACCTGCCCGAGAAGGCCATCATGTGGCAGGTCATCATCCATGTCGTGTTCCTGTTCTCTGCCCTCGCCATGGCGTGGGTCGACAAGATCATGAACCAGACCGTTCTGCTGTCAAAACACTAAAGAGAGGGAGCCTCACCCATGACCGCAATCAAGCAGGAAGACCTGATCCAGTCCGTCGCGGACGCCTTCCAGTACATCAGCTACTACCACCCGCTGGACTACATCAAGGCGCTGGGTGAAGCCTACGAGCGCGAAGAATCCCCCGCCGCCAAGGACGCCATCGCCCAGATCCTCACCA
Organism: uncultured Zoogloea sp.; assembly: GCF_937894855.1. Lineage (NCBI taxonomy): Bacteria > Pseudomonadati > Pseudomonadota > Betaproteobacteria > Rhodocyclales > Zoogloeaceae > Zoogloea > uncultured Zoogloea sp. The sequence continues at coordinate 30,557 of NZ_CALAYQ010000070.1, read as the reverse complement.
ACTCGCGCATGGCCGCCGAAGGCCACCGCCCGATCTGCCAGGATACCGGCATCGGCATGGTGTTCATCAAGGTCGGCATGCAGGTCACCTGGCCGGACGCCACCATGAGCGTCCAGCAGATGATCGACGAAGGCGTGCGCCGCGCCTACGCCAACCCGGACAACCCCCTGCGCGCCTCGGTGCTGGCCGATCCGGCCGGTGCCCGCAGGAACACCAAGGACAACACCCCGGCGGTGGTCCACTTCGAGCTCGTCCCGGGCCACCACGTCGAGGTGATCTGCGCGGCCAAGGGCGGCGGCTCCGAAGCCAAGTCCAAGTTTGCGATGCTCAACCCGTCCGACGATCTGGTGGATTGGGTCCTCAAGAAGATCCCCGAGATGGGTGCCGGCTGGTGTCCGCCGGGCATCATCGGCATCGGCATCGGCGGCACGCCCGAGAAGGCCATGCTGCTGGCCAAGGAATCCATCATGGCCCCGGTCGATATCCACGACCTCAAGGCCAAGGCCGCGGAAGCCGCCGCCAAGGGCGAAAAGCTGACCCGCGCCGAAGAGCTGCGCCTCGAGCTCTACGAGAAGGTCAACGCGCTGGGCGTCGGTGCCCAGGGCCTGGGCGGCCTCACCACCGTGCTCGACGTGAAGGTGCTCGACTACCCCTGCCACGCCGCCAACCTGCCGGTGGCCCTGGTGCCCAACTGCGCCGCGACCCGTCACTGCCACTTCCACCTGGATGGCTCCGGCCCCGCCAAGATCGAGCCGCCCAAGCTCGAAGACTGGCCCGCCGTCACCTGGACGCCGGATCTCAAGTCCGCCACCCGCGTGAACCTCGACACCCTGACCAAGGAAGAGGTCGCCGCCTGGAAGCCGGGCCAGAAGCTGCTGCTCAACGGCAAGATGCTCACCGGCCGCGACGCCGCCCACAAGCGCATCTCCGACATGCTGGCCAAGGGCGAGCCCCTGCCGGTGGACTTCACCAACCGCGTGATTTACTACGTCGGCCCGGTGGACCCGGTGCGTGACGAAGTCGTCGGCCCCGCCGGCCCGACCACCGCCACCCGGATGGACAAGTTCACCCGCATGATGCTCGAGAAGACCGGCCTGATCTCCATGGTCGGCAAGTCCGAGCGTGGCCCCACCGCCATCGAAGCCATCAAGGACAACAAGTCCGCCTACCTGATGGCCGTCGGCGGCGCCGCCTATCTGGTGGCCAAGGCCATCAAGTCGGCCAAGGTCGTCGGCTTTGCCGACCTGGGCATGGAAGCCATCTACGAGTTCGACGTGCAGGACATGCCCGTCACCGTGGCGGTCGATTCCTCCGGCACCTCGGTGCACAACACCGGCCCGAAGGAATGGCAGGCCAAGATCGGCAAGATCCCGGTCACCGTCGCCTGATTCTCCGCTTCGCAAAAAACCCGACACGCGTGTCGGGTTTTTTTTCGTCCGGGGCACGGCCAAGGGTCAATACCACCCGCGACAGGGCCGATAATCGGATCAACTGCGTCCGGCTGCGCCTGCGGCCCGGCCGCGCCAATGAGCAAATCGTCACGTCCGAGGACGAGCGCCTGATGCCTGCACCCGCCGAGCAACCCGTGGGGCCTACCCCCACGCCCCTCAACGACCTGAAACGTGCCGCGCTGTGGCCTGGGGCGCTGCTGCTGCTTTTCCTGATGATCGGCCTGCTGCCCTCATCCGATTTCGGCATTGGTCGCTACCTGCCGCTGCACACCGCGATGGAGACCGGCGCCATCGTCGTGGCGATGCTGGTGTTCGGCATCGTCTGGAACGCCTACTCCGACGAACGGCCTGGCAACGTGGTGGTGCTGGGCGTGGTGCTGCTGGGCACGGCCCTGCTCGATTTCGGCCACATGCTCGGCTACCGGGGCATGCCCGATTTCGTCACCCCGGCGAGCCCCCAGAAGGCCATCGTGTTCTGGCTGGCAGCGCGCCTGCTGGTGGCCGCCGGCCTGCTGGTGGCCGCCCTCCGGCCGTGGCAGCCGATGCTGGAGACACGGCACCGCTACCGGCTGCTGGTGGGCGTGCTGGCCTACGTGGCCCTGCTCTACGCCCTCGAACTGCTGACACCCGACCACCTGCCGGCCTTCTTCGTGCCCGGCAGCGGGCTCACGCCGCTCAAGGTGGCGCTCGAATACGGGCTCGTCCTCATCTACGGCGCCGCGGCACTGGTGTTCGCCTGGCGGGCGGCGCACGGGGCGGCCTTCAATGCGGCAGATCTCTTCGCTGCGTCGGCGGTGGCGATGCTCTCCGAGCTGTGCTTCACCCGCTACGTGTCGGTGAGCGACAGCTACAACTTCATCGGCCACCTGTACAAGATCATCTCCTACGGCTTCATCTACCGGGCGGTGTTCGTCGAGAGCGTGCGCCAGCCCTTCCAGGCCCTCAGCCGCGCCCTCGACAACGAGAAGCACTGGGCCGCCGAACAGCACTCGCTGGTGCGCACCCTCGACATGCTCGAAGAGGCCGTCATCGAGCTGCGCCCCGACGGCACCATCATCAACGCCAACAGCGGCTGGTGGCAGCTGGCCGGCCGCGCGCCCGGCACTTACCCGCTTCTCGACTCCGTCCACCCGGAAGATCAGGCCGCCTTCGCGGGCTGCCTCAACAGCCTCGCCGACGGCACCAAGGACGAGTTCCACGGGCGCTTCCGCTTCGTGGGCGACGCCGCCTACGAACGCTGGATGGAGTGCCGCTTTGTCACCGAGCTGACCGACGCCGGCAAGATCGTCGGCATCCGCGGCGTGCTGCGGGACATCACCAAGACCTACCTGCAGGAACGTCACATCGCCCACATGGCGCTGCACGACGCCCTCACCGGCCTGCCCAACCGGGTGCTGCTGGAAGACCGCGTCTGCAAGACCATCCAGCTGGCCCGCCGCAACCAGGATCGGGTCGCGGTGTGCTTCATCGATCTCGACCACTTCAAGAACATCAACGACGCCTATGGTCACAAGGCCGGCGATGCGCTGCTTCTGTCCATGGCCCAGGCCCTCGAGAAGAACCTGCGCGACGGCGACACCGTGGCCCGCTGGGGCGGTGACGAATTCGTCGCCCTCCTGCCCGGCATCGTCAACATCGAGGACGCCCGGCAGGTGGCGCGCAAGCTGCAGAAGGTGATGCCGCGCAGCTTCGCGGTGGCCGGCCAGCCGATCAACGCCACCTTCAGCATGGGCATCGCGATGTTCCCCGACGACGGCGACAGCGTCGAATCCCTGCTGGCTCACGCCGACCGGGCGATGTTCTACGCCAAGTCCCAGGGGCGGAACAACTTCCAGCTGTTCTCCGAGATGTCGGCCAAGGGCCTCGGCAAGAAGGAGCTGTACATCCAGGCCAAGCTCGCCGACGCCATCCAGGGCGGACAGATCGAGGTGTGGTTCCAGCCCCAGGTGCGCACCGAACGTGACGCCGAAGGACGCCACCGCCTGGTGGGCATCGAGGCCCTGGCCCGCTGGCACGACAACGATCTGGGCTGGATCTCCCCGGCCACCTTCATCCCGATGGCCGAGAGCCTCGGCCTGATCGCCGACCTCGGCCAGCGGGTGACGACCCTCGCGCTGGCCCAGTTCCAGCGCTGGCACGCCCGCCGGCCCGAGCTGCACCTGTCGCTCAACATCTCCAAACGCCAGCTGTTTGCGCCGGAATTCGTCAGCGGGCTGATCCACGAAGTGAGCCGGCACGACCTGCCCACCTCGGCCATCGTGCTGGAGATCACCGAATCCGTCGCCCTGCTCGAAGTGGAGTTCGCCGAGGAGCGCCTGCGCCAGCTGGTGGACGCGGGCTTCATCCTGTCGATCGACGACTTCGGCACCGGCTACGCCTCGCTGTCGCAGCTCCACGAGCTGCCGGTGCAGGAGCTCAAGATCGACATCTCCTTCGTCCAGCGGGTGCACACCCCCGACGGCCTGCGCATCCTGCAGGCCATCGTCCAGCTGGGCCGTGCCCTCGGGCTGCGCACGGTGGCCGAAGGCGTCGAGGACGCCCAGACCGCCACCACCCTGCGCGAGCTCGAAGTGGACACCCTGCAGGGCTATCACTTCGGCCGGCCGGTGCCGGCCCGCGTCCTCGAGGAGCTGCCGGCCTTCGCCGACCAGGACTGAGCCCCGGCAGGCTCAGCCCGGCGCGCCGCGAAACTTGTCCGGCCGCAGCACGGCCACGTCGGTCACGAACATCACCATGCCGTAGTTGGCCGAGTAGCCGGCGTGGAGCGTGTCCACGATGGCCTCGGCGGTCAGCTCGTCGCACAGCACCTCCACGCGGATGTTGGCCGACGCCCCCCACGACCCGTCGCGCAGGCCGTGGGCGCCCTGCCCGCGGGCCTCGGTGATGGTGTAGCCGCGGGCCCCGAGGCGGGCCAGTTCGCGCACCAGCTCGGGCTCCAGGCTGGCTTCGCAGATGATGGTGAGGAGCCTGCGCAGGCTCAGGGGCAGATTCATCAGATCACTCCGGCAAGGTGGCTGGCGAGCCAGTGGTAGGTCGGCACGCCGACCAGCAGGTTGAACGGGAAGGTGATGCCCAGCGACGCGCCGATCGAAAGGGCCGGGTTGGCCTCGGGCACCGCGATGCGCATCGCCGCCGGCGCCGCAATGTACGACGCGCTGGCGTACAGAGTGGCGAGCAGCATCGCGCCGCCCACCGAGAAATCCAGCAGATTGGCGGTGAGCACGCCCAGCAGGCCGCCCGCCAGGGGCATCAGCACCGCAAACGCGGCCAGAAACACCCCCGCCCGGCGCAGGTCGCCCAACCGCCCCGCCGCCACCAGGCCCATCTCCAGCAGGAAGAAGGCCAGCATGCCCTTGAACAGGTCGAAGAACACCCGGTCGAGGGGCTGGATGCCTTCCGGCCCGGCCAGCCAGCCGATCAAGAGGCCGCCGCCCAGCAGCACGATGCTCTTGCCCGCCAGCACCTCGTGGAACAGCTTGCCCCAGCGGGTGTCCGCCGCGCCCCTGCGGGCCAGGGCGACGCCCATCACCAGGGCCGGCAGCTCCAGCAGCGCCAGGAAGACCACCATGTAGCCCTCGGCCGGCTCGCCGCGGCTGGCCAGATAGCTGCTCGCCACCGCAAAGGTGACCACGCTCACCGACCCATAATGGGCGGCGATCGACGCCGCATCGGCCCGAGGCAGGCGACCCAGCCGCTGCAGCACCGGAAACGCCGCGAGGGGAATCAGCAGCGCCACCGCCACGATCACCAGCGCCGGCAGCGCCAGATCGGCCAGATGGTGGCGCGACAGTTCGACGCCGCCCTTCAGGCCGATGGCGAGCAGCAGGAAGATGCTCAGGGCCTCATACACCACGCCGGGCAGCTTGAGGTCGGAACGCACGACGCCGGCCACCAGGCCGAGCACGAAAAACAGGATGACAGGTTCGAAAGGCATGCTTGGATCGGGCAGCCGCCCGCAGACAACAGAACACTTGCAAGCTTGGGGGCGGTGCAGCATAAAATCCAATTAAAGCTTTTCGACAAACCAATAAGCTACAACTTATACATGCGCCGCCGCATCACCTTCCGCCAGCTCGAAACCTTCGCCGCCGTGGCCCGGCTGGGCAGCTTCAGCCGCGCCGCCGAGGCCATGCACCTCACCCAGCCCGCGGTGTCGATCCAGCTGCGCCAGCTGGCCGACACCGTCGGCATGCCGCTTTTCGACCAGACCGGGCGCGAGCTGCGCCTCACCGCCGCCGGCGACGAGCTCCTGGCCACCGTGCGCAGCCTGGACGACGTGTGGAACCGCTTCGACTCGGCCATCGACGAGCTGCGCGGCCTGCGCCGCGGCAAGCTGCGGGTGGCGCTCGTCACCACCGCCAAGTATTTCGTGCCGCGCATGGTCGGCGCCTTCTGCCGGCGCTACCCGGACGTCTCCATCGAGCTGGAGATCGCCAACCGGGCCAAGATCGTCGAGCGCCTGCGCCGCAACGAGGACGACCTGTACGTGATGTCCTACCCGCCCGACGACCTGGACATCGTCGTCCATCCCTTCCTCGACAACGAGCTGGTGGTGCTCGCCCCCCGCGATCACTGGGCCGCCGGGCGCCCGGTGACGCTGGCCGAACTGGCCGGCGAGCCTTTTCTCCTCAAGGAGCCCGGCTCCGGCTCGCGCCACGCGGTGGATGCCTTCGCCGCGGCGGCCGGCGTGCAGTTGCGGGTGCGCCTGTCGCTGGCCAGCAACGAGGCGCTGCTTGAGCTGGCCGGCACCGGCATGGGCCTCACCGTGCTGTCGCGCCACGCCCTGGGCGAACGCCTGGAGGCCGAGGGCCTGTGCGTGCTCGACGTGGCGGGTTTTCCCCTGCATCGCCCGTGGAACGTGGTGCATCTGCGCAGCAAGGTGCTGTCGCTGCCGGCCCGGGCCTTTCTCGACGAGCTGCGCCAGGCCCCGGCCCTGCCTGCCGGCTGACACCCGTGGACAGCCCCGGGGCCGGCATCGCTAGAATGTCATGGCTTCGTCATCGGCCTCCGCTCGGCCACCCACGCCCATGTTCCGCAAACTGCGCATCGCCATCCTGCTGATCATCCTCGTCACCGTGGCCGTGGGCGCCTGGCGCGCCGGCGCCCAGGCCACCGACTGGAAGCACTCGGTGCACACCACGATCTACCCCATCATGGCCGACGACTCGCCGGTTACCCGCCAGATCGTCGAGCGCCTGCACCCCGACGACTTCGCGCCCATCGGCGAATGGCTGCAGGAAGAAGTGCGCCGCTACGGCCGGCCGCTGCTGCGCCCGGTGGCGATCAACCTGGCGCCGCCGGTCAATGCCCTGCCACCGCTGCTCCCGGAAGGTGGCAGCCGGCTGTCGGTGGCCCTGTGGAGCCTGCAGCTGCGCTACTGGGCCTGGCGCCACGACGCCGCGCCGGGGCCGCGCCCGGAGATCCGCCTGTTCGTGCTCTACCACGACCCGGCCCGGACGCCCCAGCTCGACCACTCCCTCGGCCTCGAGAAAGGGCTGATCGGCGTGGTGAAAGTCTTCGCCAGCCGCGACGAGCGCCAGCGCAACGCGGTGGTGATCGCCCACGAGCTGCTCCACACCCTCGGCGCCACCGACAAATACGATTCTCAAACCCTGCAGCCGGTCTTCCCCGACGGCTACGCCGAGCCCGACCGCCAGCCGCGCCACCCCCAGGCCCTGGCCGAGATCATGGCCGGGCGCATCCCGGTTGCCGAAGGCCGTGCCGAAGAGCCGGACAGCCTCGCCGACACGCTGATCGGCCCGCAGACCGCCATCGAGATCGGTCTGCAGCCGCGCAGGCATTAGCCACGTCAGGTGCGCTATGCTTGACGAACGAGAACAAGAACGAGGCAGGAGACCGATGGCACCAGCACCCTTCGCCGCGGAGGCCGAACGCATCCGCCGGCACGTGAACGACACGCTGCTGGCCGCCTTCTCCGAGCTCTCCGAGGGCATCCTGATCGTCGACCGCGAAGCCCGCATCGTGTGGATGAACGAGCAGTACCCGCGCCACCTGGGCATCGCCGATCCGGCCTCGGTGATCGGCCTACCGGTCGAGGACGTGATCCCCAACAGCCTGATGCGCAACGTGGTGGCCAGCGGCAAGCCCATCATGCTCGACGTGATGGAGTTCGGCAGCGAATCCTTCGTGGTGATGCGCCTGCCGGTGCGCGACAGCGCCGGTGAGATCATCGGCGGCGTGGGGGTGATGATCTTCGACGACCCGCGCCAGCTCGCCCCCTTGCTGTCGCGCTTCCAGAACCTCCGCCTCGAACTCGCCGACACCCGCCGCAAGCTCGACGAAGCCCGCCGCACCCGCTACACCTTCGCCAGCTTCGTGGGCACCAGCCCGGCCTGCGTGGCGGTCAAGGACAAGGCCCGGCGCGCCGCCCGGGCCGTCTCGCCGGTGCTGATCCTCGGCGAGACGGGTACCGGCAAGGAGCTCCTCGCCCAGGCCATCCACGCCGCCAGCCCCCGGGCCGACGGCCCCTTCGTGGCGGTGAACATCGCCGCGATCCCCGAAACCCTGCTCGAAGCCGAGTTCTTCGGCGTCGCCCCCGGCGCCTACACCGGCGCCGACCGCAAGGGCCGCAGCGGCAAGTTCGAGCTCGCCCAGGGCGGCACCCTGTTCCTCGACGAGATCGGCGACATGTCGCCGGCGCTGCAGGCCAAGCTCCTGCGGGCCCTGCAGGAGAAGGAGATCGAGCCGGTGGGTTCCAACCGGCTCATCCCCATCGATGTGCGCATCATCGCCGCCACCAGCCGCAAGCTGCAGCATGAGGTGGACGAAGGCCGCTTCCGCGCCGACCTGTTCTACCGGCTCAACGTGATGACCCTCGACGTGCCGCCCCTGCGCGAGCGCATCGACGACCTGCCGCTGATTGCCGAATGCCTCACCGACAGCATCGCCCGCCAGCTGGGCGAACCGCCCCGCAGCCTGTCTGCCGAAGCCGTCGCCTGCCTCGCCGGCTACACCTGGCTGGGCAATGTGCGCGAGCTCTCCAACATGCTCGAACGGGCGCTCCTGCTATCCGACGCCGACCGGCTCGAAGCCCGGGATTTCGAGCACCTGCTGCCCGCCGCAGCACGGGCCACGCCCGCCCCGGCCAAAGCCAGCCCCACGCGCACCCTCGACCAGATCCAGCAGGACGCCGAGCGCCGGGCCATCGTCGACGCCATCGCCAATGCAGGCGGCAACAAGGCCCAGGCTGCGCGCATACTGGGCATCTCCCGCGCCTCGCTGTACGAGAAGATCGCCGCCCTTGGCCTCGGCAGCGCCGCCAACACCTGACGACAACACCGCGACACCTGTCCGAGGCACCAGACACCCTGCCCGGCGCCACGGACACAATGCACCGCAGCAAAAATATGTTTTCCTTATGAATCAATAAGTAAAAACACTGGCATGGTTTCTGCGCATACATCGCCGCAAACCCATAACGGAGGAGATTCCAACCATGTCATTCCTGATCGTATTAGCCTCGCTGTGCTTCCTGATGTACATCGCGTACCGGGGCTACAGCGTCATCCTCTTCGCGCCGGTGGCGGCCCTCGGCGCGGTTCTCTTCACCGACCCGACCCTCGTCGCCCCGATGTTCACCGGCCTCTTCATGGACAAGATGGTCGGCTTCGTCAAAAACTACTTCCCGGTCTTCCTGCTCGGCGCCATCTTCGGCAAGGTCATCGAGCTCTCCGGCTTCTCCAAATCCATCGTCTCGTCGGTCATCAAGCTGGTGGGCGCCGAGCGGGCGATGCTCTCCATCGTGCTGGTGTGCGCGCTGCTCACCTACGGCGGCGTGTCGCTGTTCGTGGTGGTGTTCGCGGTGTATCCCTTCGCGGCCGAGATGTTCCGCCAGGGCGGCATTCCCAAGCGCCTGATCCCCGGCACCATCGCCCTGGGCGCCTTCTCGTTCACGATGGATTCCCTGCCCGGCACGCCGCAGATCCAGAACGTCATCCCGACCACCTTCTTCAAGACCAACATCTACGCCGCCCCGGTGCTGGGCGTGATCGGCTCGATCTTCATCTTCGTGCTCGGCATGGCCTACCTGGAATGGCGTCGCCGCGCCGCTGCCGCAGCCGGTGAAGGTTACGGCACCAACCTGGTGAACGAACCCGAACCCTTCGACGACAAGGAAAAGCTGGCCAACCCGATCCTCGCCATCCTGCCGCTGGTGCTGGTGGGCGTGACCAACAAGCTGTTCACCGACCTCATCCCGACCATCTACGGCAAGAGCCACAGCTTCATCCCCGCGGTGATCGGCAAGGCCGCGCCGGTGGTGCAGGACGTCTCCAAGATCGCCGCCATCTGGGCAGTGGAAGGCGCGCTGCTGGTGGGCATCCTCACCGTCATGGCGTTCGCCTGGAAGACCGTCGCGGCGCGCTTTGCCGAAGGCACCAAGGCCGCCGTCAGCGGTGCGCTGCTGGCCTCGATGAACACCGCGTCCGAATACGGCTTCGGCGCCGTGATCGCCGCCCTGCCGGGCTTCCTGGTGGTGGCCGACGCCCTCAAGGTGATCCCCAACCCGCTGATCAACGAAGCCATCACCGTCACCACCCTGGCCGGCATCACCGGCTCGGCCTCGGGCGGCATGGGCATCGCGCTGGCCGCCATGTCCGAAACCTTCATCAGCGCCGCCAACGCCGCCGGCATTCCGCTGGAAGTGCTGCACCGGGTCGCCTCGATGGCCTCCGGCGGCATGGACACCCTGCCCCACAACGGCGCGGTCATCACCCTGCTGGCCGTCACCGGGCTCACCCACAAGGTGGCCTACAAGGATATCTTTGCGATCACGATGATCAAGACCAGCGCGGTCTTTGCGATCATCGCCACCTACTACCTCACCGGCCTCGTCTGAGACGCGGCGGATCTTCAGGCACAGGAGTCACCATGAACACCAGCCAGAACCCCGTCACCACCGCGCTACCCACCGCCGGCAACGGCAAGATCGTCTCGGCCCGCGAAGCCGTGCGCCTGATCCGCGACGGAGACACCGTCGCCACCGGCGGCTTCGTCGGCATCGGCTTTCCCGAGAACATCGCCGTCGCCCTCGAGGAATACTTCCTCGAGACCGAAGGCGAGGACATGCACGGCCTCGGCGCCCCCCGCAACCTCACGCTGGTGTACGCCGCCGGCCAGGGCGACGGCAAGGACCGCGGCCTCAACCACCTGGGCCACGACGGCCTCGTCGCCCGCGTCATCGGCGGCCACTGGGGCCTCGTGCCGCGCCTGCAGCAGCTGGCCGTGGCGAGCCGCATCGAAGCCTACAACCTGCCCCAGGGCGTGATCACCCACCTGTTCCGCGACATCGCCGCCGGCAAGCCCGGCACCCTCACCCGGGTGGGCCTGGGCACCTTCGTCGATCCGCGCTTCGGCGGCGGCAAGCTCAACGAGCGCACCACCACCGACATCGTCCGGCTGATGGAGATCGACGGCGAGGAATACCTGTTCTACAAGGCCTTCCCGATCCACGTGGGGATCATCCGCGGCACCACCGCCGACGCCGACGGCAACATCACGATGGAGAAGGAGGCCCTCACCCTCGAGGCCCAGGCCATCGCGATGGCCGCGCATAACTCGGGCGGCATCGTCATCGCCCAGGTGGAGCGCATCGCCGAGCGCGGCAGCCTCAACCCGCGGCAGGTAAAGATTCCCGGCATCTTCGTGAACTGCGTGGTGGTGGCCGAGAAGCCCGAATACCACATGCAGACCTTCATCGAATCCTACAGCCCGGCCTTCGCCGGCGAGCTGCGGGTGCCCATGTCGGCGGTGGCGCCGATGGAGATGAGCGAGCGCAAGATCATCGCCCGCCGCGCAGCGCTGGAGCTGCGTGCCAACGCGGTGGTGAACCTGGGCATCGGGATGCCCGAGGGGCTCGCCGCGGTGGCCGCCGAAGAGAAGGTGACCGACCTCATCACCATGACCGCAGAACCGGGCGTGATCGGCGGCGTGCCGGCTGGCGGGCTCAACTTCGGCGCCGCCATCAATCCCCAGGCGATCATCGACCAGCCCAGCCAGTTCGACTTCTACGACGGCGGCGGGCTGGACATGGCCTTCCTGGGGCTCGCCCAGGCCGACCGCGAGGGCAACCTCAACGTGTCGCGCTTCGGGCCGCGGCTGGCCGGCGCCGGCGGCTTCATCAACATCAGCCAGAACGCCAAGAAGGTGGTCTTCGTGGGCACCTTCACCGCGGGCAACCTGAAGGTGGCCATCGAGGCCGGCAAGCTCATCATCGAGAACGACGGCTCGGCCTCGAAGTTCGTCGAGCAGGTGGAACACCGCACCTTCAGCGGCCCCGAGGCCAACCGGCGCGGCACGCCGGTGCTCTACATCACCGAGCGCTGCGTGTTCCGGCTGGGGCCGGACGGGCTGGTGCTCGCCGAGGTGGCGCCGGGCATCGACATCGAGCGCGACATCCTCGCCCGGATGGATTTCCGCCCGCAGATCCCGGCCGAGCCGGCGCTGATGGACCCCCGCATCTTTGCCGACGGGCCGATGCACCTGCGCCCGGATCTGCTGGAGATGCCGCTGGACGAGCGGCTCTCCTACGACCCGGCCGGGCAGCTGTTCTTCGTGAATTTCGAGGGGCTCAACCTGCGCACCAGCGCCGACATCGAACGCATCCGCGTGGCGGTGGAAGGGCGACTGGCGGCGATTGGCCACAAGGTGGCGGCGGTGGTCAATTACGACCGCTTCAGCATTGCGCCGGAAGTGGTGGATGAGTACGCGGCGATGGTCAAGGCGCTGGTCGAACGCCACTACACGCAGGTCACCCGCTACACCTCGAGCACCTTCCTGCGCCTGCAACTGGCCGGGGCTTTCGACCGCACCGCGACGCCGGGCCAGCTTTACGCCGATGCCGGCGCGGCCCACGCGGGGCTGCGCCAGCGCTGACCCGACCGGGCGCTACTTGATGATGTCGACGATCTCGACACCCATCTCGTAGAGCCCGGCCTGTTCCAGACCGTGGCAGCGACGCACGCGCACCCGCGCGTGCAGCGGCTGGAACGGGCCACCCATGTCGGGCGGCAGCACCGCGATCTCGAAGACTTCGTCCATCTGGGGCACGTGGGTGGACCGGATGGTCAGGCCGCCGACGCTGAGGTCGACGCAGGTGCCGACAACGGCCTGCGAGGAATGGGGGAGCTTGATGCCCACCTTGCAGCCCAGGGGGATGCGGCGATCCCGGCGGCGTTCGGTCATGCGGTCCATGTGCGCTTTCGATTGGTTGTGCCTGCGATGGGCGCACCTTACGGAAGTCCTACCGGCGTCGCAAGGTTCAGAGACGCTTGCAGGCGGCAGCGCGAAACCGGCACAGATGAATCAAACTGAAAAAACGATAGGTACAGATGCGCGCCCGGCTCAGGGCGCCGAATTGGCCACGTCCCGGGGTGGCACCAGCCGCACCAACCGCACCTCGCCATAGGCCACGCGCTGGGCGAAGGGCCGGCCACTCTCGATGCCCATCTGCCACCGCACCACCTCGTAGGCGCCAAAGCCCGGCTGGCCCGCCAGCTGCGCCGCCCGGCGGGCGAACACCTGACGCGCCTCGCCGCCGCCGCCGCTGTGCATCGCCTTGTGGCGCAGGGCCATGATGTAGTGGTCGTCGGACTGGCGGGATTCCTCGATCGTCCAGTTGGGCGCGAAGGGGTCGCTGACGATGTACACGGCCGCCGCCGCGGCGCCGAAGGGTGCCTTCAGGAAGCCGGCATCCTGCACCAGCAGCGCTGCCGCGGGGACGAGGCCCCACTCCTTGGCCGGCATGTTCTCGCACCCGGCCAGGAGCGCGGCGAGGGCCAGGGCGATAACGGGCGTGCGGCGCGTCATCACATCAACTACAGATAGTTGAACAGCGACAGGTTGCTGACCTTCAGGAAGCTCTGCTGAGCGGCTTCGAGGAAGGTCTTCTGCTGGGTGAGGTTGCTCACCGCCTCGGCGTAATCCACGTCCTCGAGCCGGGACAGGGCCTGGTTGTACTGGAGATCGAGGTCGCTGCCGATGTTCTGCTGGGTTTCCACTTCGACCATCCGCGAGCCGACGCCGGACTGGACCCGCGAGATGTTGTCCTGGGTCGCATCCATGCTGGCGATGGCCTGCCTGTTGCCGAAGGCGATGGCCGACGCGTTGCCCGACTTGAGCGAGGTGACGAAGTTGCCCAGCACGTCGAAGGCGCTGGCCACGGTGGAGACGTTGAAGCTGTCGCCCGCCGCCGGCGCGCCGTCGAGGCTGAGGGTGACGCCGCCGAAGCTGAGGGTGGTGCTGGTGCCGCTCGTCGAGGAGGTGACGGGCACGGTGGCGCCGGTGGTGGCATCGACCACCGAATAGGCCGGGCCGGAAGCGACGTTCACAGCGTAGGCGTGGCCGTTGTAGCTGCCCGCCAGCGACAGGCCCGACACCAGCGCCGAGCCGGTGTTGGCGGCGCTCGACAGCGCAAAGCCCGAGCCCGGCGAGGCGTGGATGGCGTTGAAGATGTCGTCGCCGGAGGTGGTGATCGGGAGCTCCCGCGAGGCGGAGATCTGCAGCGTGCGCGCGCCCTGGTCGCCCTGGTACTGGACGCCGGCAGCGAGCGAGCCGGAGAACGGCAGGCTGTTGCTGCGATAGCCGCCGAACACGTAGTCGCCGGCCGAATCCTGGCTGTTGGCAACCCCGAGCAAGGCATCGAACTGCTGGGCCACGTCTTCGCCGATGGCGGCGTGCTCCCTGGCGGAGTAGGTGCCGTTGCCCGCCTCGACCGCGCGGGTGCGCACGTAGGTGACGATGTCGGTGGCGGCCATCAGCTTGCTGTCCACCAGCTTGAGGGCGTCGCCCGCATAACCCTGGTTGCTGGTGTAGAGCGCATTGACGCTCTTCGACTGGGAGACTTCCAGCGCCCGCGCCGAGGCGACCGGGTCGTCCGACGGGCGCAGGATGCGCCGGCCGGTGGAGACCTGCTGCTGGGTGTCGAGGAGCTGGGCGCTCTGCCGTTGCATCTGCGCGACGCCCGTGTCGTAGATCATGCCCGTGGTGACTCGCATGATGATGTTCCTTCAGGTTATTGGCCGAGGGCCAGCACTTGGTCGAAGAGCTTGGAGGCAACGCTCATCACCTTGCTCGCGGCCTGGTATGCCTGCTGATAACGGATCAGATTGGCCGCTTCTTCATCGAGATTTACCCCAACAAGGGATTGCTGCGCACTCGAGGCCTGCTGGACCAGACTTTCCTGGGCGTCGCGATTGACACCGAGCTCCCGCGCCTTGTTGCCCACGGCGCTCACCAGCTGGGAATACACCGACTGGAAGGTGGCCGAGGGCTGGCCGGAGGCGGACAGCAGGGTCTTGGCGGTCTGCAGGTTGCCCAGCAGCACGGCGTTGCGGCTGTCGGAGACGCCGGCGGTGTTGGCGCCGATGTTGAAGCGGTCATTCACGGACGGGGCACCGGACACGGTGAAGGACACTTCGGACACGAAATCGGTGCCGCTCATGTGGCCGAGGGCGATGCTCATCCCGCTGCTGTAGGGCACCGGCGAGCCGACGGTCTGGGTGCCGTTGAGCGGGGTGTAGGCGACGGCCATTCCGGGGGGCAGGTTGCTCACCGTGAGCATGCCGCTGCTGTTGTAGCTGAGGGTGGTGTAGCCGGCCTTGAGGGCGGTGAGGTTGGTGGTGTCGGACACCACCGGGGCGCTGATGGAAGCCGTCCCCTTGTTGGGCGTGCCGCCCCGCAGCAGGAAGCTGTCGCCCGCCGCCGGGGTGCCGGTGAAGGAGAACGAGACGTCCTGCTGGTTGGTGGTGGCGCCGGTGGCGTGCCACAGGCCGACGGTCATCCCGGGGGTGTAGGGGATGCTGGACAGGGTGCTGGGGCCGACGACGGTGCCGCTGGCGTCGGTGTAGCTGACCTTCATCCCGCTCGGCAGGCCGGAGATCGACAGGGTGTCGGGGCTGGCGCTGAAGCTGAACACGGTGTTGGCGGCCGCGAGGCTGGCGAACTTGTCCGAGCTGAGCACGGCGGGCGCGCTGATCGAGGCGGTCGCGCTGCTGCCGATGGTGCTGAGCAGGCCTTCGGAGCCGGCGCTGCTGCTGATCGGCGCGGCGGCGGCGATCATGCGGGTGTCGGTGATCGCGACGCCGAAGGTGCCGGCCACGTAGCGGGTCGGCTGGATCAGGAAGCTGTCGCCCACGTTGGACGAGGTCGGCTTGTCGATCCTGAGGCCGACGCCGGTGTCGGTGGGGATCGTGGCGCCGTCGGAGACGCGGGTCAGCTTGTAGTTGCCGACGGTGTCGGTGAAGGTGATGCGGTAGTCGTCGCCAGTGAGCTTGGAGATGTCGTCGTAGTGCACGTCGTCCTTGCTGAAGGCGGTGGAGGCCAGCGCGTTGCGGGTGACGTAGATGTCCGGCTGGGTGAAGAAGTCGGTGCCGAGGTTGCCGTTGAGATCCTGCCCGAGGGCGTGCTGGGCGTTGAAGGCGGTGGCCATGCCCACGGCGATCAGGCCGAGCTGGTTCTGGGCCGCGTCGAGGGACGAGGTGCGCATCGACAGCAGGCCGCCGAGCTTGCCGCCGCCGAGCAGGCTCTCGGGGATCGGGATGGCGCTGCCATTGGACGCGATGATGTTCACGTCGAGCCGGGTCGGATCGGACAGCGAGGGCCGGGCGTCGAGGTTGGTGGCGTTGGTGCCGATCACCAGCGGCTGGCCGGTGCCGATGAACACCGACATGGAGCCATCGTCGGCGACGTTGGTGGACACGCGGACCAGCTTGTTGAGCTCGCTGATGAGCAGGTCGCGGGTGTCGAGCAGATCGTTGGCGGGCTGGTTGGAGCCGGCCTGCTGGGCGATGATGATCTTGTTGTTGATCTCGGCGATGTCCTTGGCGTAGCTGCTGATGGCGCCGACGGTCTCGTCGATCTGGCTTTCCACACCGGAGCGCACGTCGTCGAGGCGCTCGGACAGGTTGTGGAAGCGCGCCACGAGGCTCTGGGACGTGGAGATCATCGACTGGCGGGCCGGCACGCTGGCCGGGTTGGCGGCCACTTCCTGCACGCCACTGAAGAACGACTGGATCGCCGGGGTGAGGCCCACGGTGGCGTCGGCCAGCATGTTGTCGATCTGGCTGATCTCGGTGTTGTACGTGTCGTACTCGCTGAACTTGGTGTCGGCGGACAGCACCTGGTTGGTCAGGAAGGCGCTGTAGGCGCGCTTGACCGTATCGACCTTGGTCCCTTCGCCGAAGAAGCCGGCGCCGGTGAACATCGCCGGGTTGGTGCTCTGGACGGTGTTCTGGCGGCTGTAGCCGGAGGTGCCGGCGTTGGAGATGTTGTGACTGGTCGTGACCAGGCCCGCCTGGGCGGCGTTGAGTCCGGTGAGGCCAATGCTGAAGATGCTGCTGCCCATGATCCGCGTCCTTGCGTCGGTGGTGTCTGCTCCAACCTATGCAAAAACTCTGCCAGTTTTGAAACCGGCAGCGCGGGCGCGGTCAGGCCGACGGGCTTGCGCTGCTCGAGAGGGCCACGCGCAGGGTGTTGCCGTTGATGATCCGGGCCAGCTTGTCGGCGTAGTGCGGATCGGTGGCGTAGCCGGCGGCCTGCAGGCCGCGGGCGAAGGCGGTGGCGTCGCTCTGCCCGACCACCGCGGCGTAGCGCGGGTTGTTGCGGATCAGGTTGGCGTAGTCGCGGAAGGAATCCGCGTAGCTGCCGTAGGCCCTGAAGCGGGCGTTCTCGCGGGTCGCGGCGCCATTGACGTATTCGGTGGTGGCGGTGCTCACCGTGTCGCCGGACCAGCTACGGCTAGTCTTGATGTTGAAGAGGTTGTGGCTGGGCGTGCCGTCGGCGTTCTTCAGC
This sequence comes from uncultured Zoogloea sp., assembly GCF_937894855.1. Classification (NCBI taxonomy): domain Bacteria; kingdom Pseudomonadati; phylum Pseudomonadota; class Betaproteobacteria; order Rhodocyclales; family Zoogloeaceae; genus Zoogloea; species uncultured Zoogloea sp. The sequence continues at coordinate 13,299 of NZ_CALAYQ010000070.1, read as the reverse complement.
TCGAACTTGCCCCAGCCGGTTTCCAGCGCGGCCTGGGCCACCAGGAATCGGGCCGGGATGCCGGTAGCGCGGCTGGCCTCGACGGCCTGGGGCCACACCTTCTCGACGAAGGCCCGCGGGCCGGCGCCGGCCGGCATGTTGGGGAGCATCGGGACGGCAGTTGCCGCAGCCGAAGCTGCCGCTCCGGCAGTTTTTGCCGCCTGGTTTGCCGTGCCGGTAGCGGACGGCGACACGGCGCCATCGAAGCCACGACGGATCGCCGCATCCAGCGGCACCGGGCCGTCGGGCAGCTTCACCTCGGCCTTGCCGGCATTGAGCTGGCGCTCGATCACCTTGGCGAGGCCGATGCCGCCGGCGCGGGTGGACAGCTGCATCGACATCTGCTGGTCGAGCAGCGACTGGTACATGCGCGTCTCGTCGCTGTCGAACATGCTGCCCTTGGGGGTCGCGTCGCGCATCGACTTGAGCATCTGCTGGACGAACAGCGCCTCGAACTGGCGGGCGGCTTCCTTGGTCGCCTCGGGCGAACTCTCCTTCGACAGCCGGCGCAGGCCGCCCAGGGTGTTCGGGTCGAGGGCGTTGATCTGGCTGAAATCGGAGGCGGCCACGTCAGATCACCTCAAGCTCGGCGCGCAGCGCGCCGCTGGCCTTCATGGCCTGGAGGATGGCGATGAGCTCCAGGGGGTTGGCGCCCACGGCGTTGAGGGCCTTCACCACGTCGGCGAGGTTGGTGCCGCCCTTGATGTTGAAGATGTTGCCACCTTCCTGCTTGATGTCCACGCCGCCCTTGTTGGTGACCGCCGTCTGCCCGCCGGAGAAGGCGCCGGGCTGGCTGACCTGCTGCTCGTTGGTGATGGTGACGGTGAGGCTGCCGTGAGAAACCGCGCAGTTCTGCAGGGCGACCTTCTGGTTCATCACCACCGAGCCGGTGCGGGAGTTGATGATGACCTTGGCGGCCTGGATGGCGGGGGTCACGTCGAGGTTCTCAAGCTTGCCCAGGAAGGCCACCCGCTGGTTGATGTCGTCCGGCGCGCGCACCTGGATCTGCCGGCCATCTACCGCCTGGGCGCTGCCGGGGGCGACGGCGTTGATCGCGTCGACCACCTTCTGGGCGGTGCCGAAATCGGTGTTGTTGAGCTCGACGAAGACCGAGTCGCCCTGCCCGACCGGGCTGGCGACGGCCCGCTCGACGGTGGCGCCACTGGGGATGCGCCCGGCGGAGAGGTGATTGACGGTGACCTTGCCGCCAGACGGCGCGGCGCCGCCGGCACCGCTCACCGCCAGGCTGCCCTGGGCCATGGCGTACACCTGACCGTCGGCGCCCTTGAGGGGTGTCATCAGCAGGGTGCCGCCCTTGAGCGAGCGGGCGTTGCCCATGGACGACACCGTCACATCGATCTGCTGGCCGGGCCGGGCATAGGGCGGCAGGCTGGCGGTGACCATCACCGCGGCCACGTTCTTGAGCTGCAGCGACTGGCCCGGCGGCAGGGTGACGCCCAGGTTGCCGAGCATGTTGATGATGCTCTGCACGGTGAAAGGGGTCTGGGTGGTCTGGTCGCCGGAGCCATCCAGACCCACCACCAGGCCGTAGCCGATCAGCTGGTTCTGGCGCACCCCGCCGATGGAGGCGAGATCCTTCAGGCGCTCGGCCTCGGCCGACGGGCTGCCCAGCAGGCAGAAGGCGGCGAGCAGCCCGAGCACGCAGCGGGACAGCGGGCGGGTGACGGTGAGGATTCGGCGGGCGGTACGGCGTGACATGACGGCGGTCCTCAGAACGGCATGGCGGTGAGGAAGAAGCGCTGCATCCAGCCCATGGTCTGGACTTCGTCCAGATAGCCGTTGGCGCGGTATTCGACGCGGGCGTCGGCCACCTGGGTGGATTGCACGGTGTTGGCGCCGGTCACATAGACCGGATTGACGACCCCGGAGAAGCGGATGAACTCGTTGCCCTGATTGACGGCGATCTGCTTCTCGCCGGAGACGAGCAGGTTGCCGTTGGGCAGCACCTCGATCACCGTGGTAGTGATGGTGCCGGTGAAGGTGTTGTTGGCCGCGGCGTCGCCCTTGCCGCCGAACTTGGTGGCGTCGGAGGCGGTGGCGTCGAGGCCGGCGAGGCCCTTGAGCGGCAACTTGTCCATCGCCGAGATCGACGCGGAGAGGCTGGCGCTGCGCTCGGCGGCGGTGGAGGATTTCTTGCTGGCGGCGGTGGATTCGACCAGATTGACGGTGATCACGTCGCCGATGAAGCGGGCGCGGCGATCCTCGAACAGCGGCCGCGAGAAGTTGGGCTGGAAGATCGCGCCTGGCTGGGACGCCAGCGCCGTGCGGGGCTCGGGGCGCACGCTCATGGGCTGATGCACGGCGGTGGGCGGCGTGGCCTGGAGGGCGGCGCAGCCGGCCAGGGCGGCCGCGGCCAGCACCGGAACAAGTTGCCGGACGGTCTTCATCATCATCGTTCTCCGCGCGCCGCGATTACAGCGAGGTGAGCTTGCCGAGCATGGCGTCGGACGTGGACACGGCCTTCGAGTTGATCTCGTAGGCGCGCTGGGTCTGGATCATCAGCACCAGCTCTTCGGCCACATTGACGTTGGAGGTTTCCACGTAGGTCTGGTTGAGCACGCCGACGCCGTTGGTGCCCGGGGTGTTGGGGTTGGGCGTGCCGCTGGCGGCGGTTTCGAGATAGAGGTTCTCGCCCATGCTCTGCAGGCCGCCGGGGTTAACAAAGCCCGCCAGCTGGATGTTGCCGATCTGGGAGGGCGCGGCCTGGTTGGGCAGCGTCACCGACACCACGCCGTCCTTGCCGATGGTGACCGACAGGGCGTTGGCGGGGATGGTGATCGCGGGCTGCAGCGGGTAGCCGCTGGAGGTGACGATCTGGCCGTTGGCGTCCTTCTGGAAGGCGCCGTCGCGGGTGTAGGCGGTGGTGCCATCGGGCAGCAGGATCTGGAAGAAGCCGTCGCCCTGCACCGCCACGTCGAGGGCGTTGCCGGTCTGGGTGAGGTTGCCCTGGGTGTGGATGCGCTCGGTGGCGATGGGGCGCGCGCCGGTGCCGATCTGCAGGCCGGAGGGGATCGTCGTCTGCTGGGTGGACTGGGCGCCCGGCTGGCGCAGGTTCTGGTAGAGCAGATCCTCGAACACCGCCCGGGAGCGCTTGAAGCCGTTGGTGGCCACGTTGGCCAGGTTGTTGGAGATGACGTCGAGCTGCGTCTGCTGGGCGTCGAGACCGGTTCGGGCAATCCAGAGGGCGCGGATCATCGTGGGCTCCTGTACTTCGGACGTCGCCGGTGGGGGCGACAGGGTTGGCCGCTTCAATGCGGCAGGGTCATCCTATCCTTTGCAAGTCCTGTTCCAGCCCCGGAGAAGGTGGTGAAAAGGCTGTCAATTCAGGGGGAAAGCACGATCCGGCAAGAATCCGCGCACACCACCGGCAGCCGGCCCGGAAAATCTTGCCGGGGGGCGGCAGCGCCGCCGAAATGAAAACGCCTGCCGGTGATCCGGCAGGCGCTGGGATGGAAGGATGGCTCAGCCGGCGCGGGCCGGTCAGCTCTTGGCGACGAGCTGACCGGCGGAGCGGTCCATTTCCTGGGCGGTGGACAGCATCTTGGTCTGCATCTCGTACTGGCGGGCCAGGGAGATCATCGAAACCATCTGCTCGACCACATTGACGTTGCTGCCTTCGAGATAGCCCGAGGCGACGCGCACGGCCGGGTCGGCCGGGGCGGCGGCGCCGTTGGCGGTGCGGAAAAAGCCGTCGCCGCCGCGCTTGAGATCGACCTCCGGCGGATTGACGAGCTTGAGCTGGTCCACCGCGCTGGTGCTGTTGCGGGCACCGGTGCGCGGCACCGTGGAGATGGTGCCGTCGGAGCCGATCGCCACTTCGACGTCGGGGGGCACGGTGATCGGGCCACCGGAGCCCAGCACCGGCAGGCCGCCGCGGGTCTGCAGGATGCCGTTGGCGCTCACTTCGAAGTTGCCGTTGCGGGTGTAGCCCTCGGTGCCGTCGGGCATCTGCACCGCAAACCAGCCCTTGCCCTGGATCGCCATGTCCAGGTTGCGGTTGGTGTGCTGGAGCGGGCCGGGGGTGAAGTCGTCGGCGACGCTGGCGTCGGCCACGAAGGCACGGGTGGGCATCGGGGCGTTCTGCACCTGTACCGCGCGCAGCTTGTGGAGCTCGGTCTTGAAGCCGGTGCTGGTGGCGTTGGCCAGGTTGTGGGCGACGGCCGCCTCCTGCCCCATGGTGGCGGAGGCGCCGGTCATTGCGGTGTAGATCAGGCGGTCCATGGCGGGCTCCCCGGGTTAATCAGCGCAGGTTCACCAGGGTCTGCAGCACCTGGTCCTGGGTCTTGATGGACTGGGCGTTGGCCTGATAGGCGCGCTGCTGGGTGATCATGTTGACCAGCTCGGAGGTAAGATCCACATTGGACTCTTCGATAGCAGCGGACTGGAGCACGCCCAGGGTGCCGGTGCCCGGCGCCGCACCGGCGCCGTCGACCGCACCGGCTTCCGGCGTCCATTGCCACTGGTTGCCACCCACCGACACCAGGCCGTTGGGGTTGCGGAAGTTGGTCAGCAGCACCTGGCCCATCGTTCGGGACTGGCCGTTGCTGAAGTTGCCGAGGATGGTGCCGTCGGATTCGACGGTGAGGCCCGACAGGGAGCCCGGCTTGTAGCCGTTCTGGCTCAGCTTGGCGACGCCGAAGCTGTTGCCGAACTGGGTGGAGTTGGTCAGATCGACGGTGACGGTGAGCGCCTTGGTCGCGCCGGTGGTCACGGTGTAGGAGGTGGAAATCGTCTTGGGCGTGAGCAGGCCACCGTTGGAGTCGAAGCTGACGGTGGTGGGGCTGTGCAGGCCGGTGGCCGGGTCGATCTCGGGCGGGAAGCCGCCATCCAGGCTGGTGTAGACATCCCACTTGTTGGCCTGGGCCGTCTTCACGAAGTAAAGCGACTGGGTGTGCGGGTTGCCCAGGGAGTCGTACACCGTCTGGGACGTGGTGCTGGTGTAGCTGGCCGGGTCGGTGATGCTGAAGCCACCGGTGTTGGCGGTGGCGGCAAAGGTGGGGATGCCGAGGGTGGTGCCGGCGAGCGTGCCGGAGCCGTCGGACACGACGATCTTGGACGTGCCGCCGGCCGTGGCCGAGCTGAAGGTGATGGAGTCGGAGGGGTTGGTGCCGACGACGACCTTGCCCCGGAGGCCGGAGGAGCCCGCGCCGGTTGCATCCACCGCAGCCTGCAGCGCGGTGGCCAGAACGGCCGCCGTGGCGTAGGTGCCGGCCGGCACGGAGACGGCAACCGCCGAACCACCATCGACCGCGATGTTCATGACCGACGCCGGAATGGTGAGCGGATAAGCAGGGACGACCGTGCCCGTGAGGCTGGCGTAGGTGGCGTTGCTGCCGCTCACCGACATGATGGCGGTCGCGGTCGGCGCGAGGTTCAGCTGCATGGCGGCGTTGCCGCTCACGTCCAGGCTGGAGAGTCGGCCGCCGTGGGTCGAGTTGAGGGTGATGATGCCGCTGCTGTCGCTGGACGCGGTGACCCGGCCCTTGAGGGTGGTCTGGTCGATGGCGGTCTGGATTGCGGCGACCAGCGAGCTGGTGTCGGTGTAGGTGCTGGCGGCGATCTTGGCCGTGGCGGTGGTCTCGCCGTCGACGGTGATCGTCAGGTCGTTGTTGGCGGCGGTGAAGCTCAGCGGCGCGGACGACGAGACGGGCGTGCTCGTGCCCTTCAGGAGCGCCTGGGTCAGGGACTTGGGCGACGCAGAGCGGGAATCCAGATTGACGGTGTAGCCCGCGTCGGTGGTGGCTTTCGGATCGGCATCGCCGAAGCTCAGCTGGATATCGCCGCCCACACCGGAGGGGAGGCCCTTGGCGTCGTAGGTGTTGCCGGTGAGGCGCAGGCCGCTGGAGTTGACCACGTAGCCTTCCTTGTCCACGTGAAACTGACCATTGCGGCTGTAGGTGATCGTGCCCGCGTCGCTCATCCGGAAGAAGCCGGCGCCATTGACCGCCAGATCGAGCGTGTTGCTGCTGGTGGAGATGTTGCCCTGGGTGAATTGCTGGGACACCTTGTTCACCGACGCGCCGATACCCACCTGGGTGGCGCTGCCGGCCGACAGCGACGCAGCGAAGACGTCCGCAAACTGGGCCGAGGCTTCCTTGAAGCCGACGGTGCCCGAGTTGGACACGTTGTTGCTGATGGCGTCGAGGGCCTTGGAAGCGATGGAAAGACCGCTCAAACCTTGCTGGAATGCCATTTTCTGTCTCCGCTTAGAGAATCTGCTTGATGTCGGCGAGGCTCACCAGACCGCTGCCCACGTCGAGGGACACGCTGCCGCTGCTGGTACGCAGGACGCTGTTCACCGTGGAGATCTGGAGCACGACGGGCTTCAGGGTGGTGTCACCCCGGGTCGCGGCCACGCTGATGGTGTAGTTGCCGCTGGCAGCCTGGGCGCCATTGGTGGAGAGGCCATCCCACGCAAAGTTGTGCACGCCGGCGTCCGCGTCGCCAAGCTCGAGCTTGCGTACTTCGAGGCCGTTGGCATCCTTGATCGTGACCGTCACCTTGTCGGCCGCGCTGTCGAGCTCGAAGCCGCCGTAGGTCTTGCTGCCGCTGGTGAGGCTGAGGTTGTTGCCGGCTACCATCACGCCCTTGCCGACCAGCGCCGCGGCCTGCAGCACCTCGCCCGACTGGCTGTTCTGGAGCATCGAGGCGAGGGTGGTGTTGAGCTTGTCGAGACCATTGACGGTCTCGATCTGGGCCATCTGCGAGGTCATCTGGGCGTTGTCGACGGGGTTGAGCGGGTCCTGGTTCTTGAGCTGCTCGGTGAGCAGCTTGAGGAAGCGGCTCTGGGCTGCGTCGGTCTTGGACGCGGATGAGCTGGAACCCTTCTGCAGCGCGGCGATGACGTCGGCGGATGTCGTGGAACCGGTGGAATTGACGGTGCTCATGATTGTTCAGCTTTCGGTGTCTGGTTACTGGCCGATGGCGAGGGTCTTTTCCATCAGGCTCTTGGCCGTGCCCATCATGTCGGCGTTGGTCTGATAGGCGCGGGACGCGGAGATCATGTTGGTCATCTCCTCGACCACATTCACGTTGGGCATCGTCACGTAGCCCTCGGGATTGGCGGCGGGGTTCTTCGGGTCGTACACCATGCGCATCGGGGCGGCGCTCTCGACCACCTGGGTCACCCGCACGCCCTGGGCGGCCACGCCGGCACCGGGCATCGGGGTGGCGGCAAAAACCACCTGCTTGGCCTTGTAGGGCTGGCCGTCGGCACCCACCACGCTGTCGGCGTTGGCCAGGTTGCTGGCGGTGGTGTTGAGGCGCATCGACTGGGCATGGAGCGCCGAACCGGCCACCTGGAAGACGTTGAGCATGCTCATGGCGATCTCCTTACTGGCCCTGGACGGCCATCTGCATGGAGCGCAGCAGGCCGTTGATGAAGGTCACGCTGGCCTGGTACTGCACCGAGTTCTCGGCAAAGGCGGCGCGTTCGGTGTCCATATTGACCGTGTTGCCATCCACCGCGCCCTGCTCTTCGGTGCGGTACTTGAGGCTGGCTTCCAGCGGGCTGGCGGCGCCGCCGGCGATATGGCGCTTGGCGGTGGTCTTGAGGGGCAGGCCGCTGGTCGCGCCGCCGAGGGCACCCGCCAGGGCTTCGCGGAAATCCACGTCACGGGCCTTGAAGTTGGGCGTGTCGGCGTTGGCGATGTTGGAGGCGATCACCTGCTGGCGGTAAGCACGGGCGTTCAGTGCGGTCTGGTGGAAGCGCAGCGTTTCGTCCAGTCGGTTCGTCATCTCTGCCAAGTCCTCAAGTTTGTCGCCGTGTCCGCCGTAAGTTTTTGCAGACTGGCTGGCAGCTACACCTTTGCAGCTTCCGTGCCAGTCATCTTATGAGCCGCCCGGCCCCGTCGATGGGCCGAACAGGCGGCAATTCGCGCCCCAATTCCCATCCCTGGCTCCGGGTTTTGCCTCCCTGCCCCTGCCGCAGCGGCAAAGTTTGCCGGCACCTGCCGCCCCGCCGGCACACCTGCCGGCCTGCCCGAATAAGGCCGGGAAAGCGTCTCTGTTTCTGCCGCCGGAGCAGGCGCCCACATGTTCCAATGGCGCCATCGACTTTCTCCACGCCCGCGCCGTGACCCGCCTGATTCCCCTCCTCCTCGTGCTGCTCTGCCTCGCCACGCCGGCCTTCGCCCGCCAGGACGCCGCGCCGGTGCGCGCCGAGGTGGGCCGCTTCCTGGCCACGCAGACCCGCAGCCTGTCGGGCGAGGTGAGCATTCAGGTGGGCGAGTTCAGCGCCGACAACCAGCTTGCGCCCTGCCTGCAGCTCGAAGCCTTCCTGCCGCCCAACGGCCGGGCCTGGGGGCGGATCTCGGTGGGCGTGCGCTGTCTGGCGCCAGTGAGCTGGTCGGCGTGGGTGCCGGCCGACGTGCGCGTGAAGGGCCCTTACGTGGTCACCAACGGGCCGCTGGCTGCCGGCCAGATCGTCAGCCCGGGCGACCTGCGCGTCGAATCGGGCGAACTCACCGCGATGGCCGCCGACGTGATCACCGACCCGACCCAGGCCATCGGCCAGGCGGCGCGGATCAGCCTCGGCGCGGGGCGTCCGCTGACCGCCAGCCACCTGCGCCAGCAGCCGGCGGTAATGCAGGGCCAGCCGGTCAAGGTCGTCTCCGGCGGTGCCGGATTCCAGGTGGCCAACGACGGCGTGGCCCTCAGTTCGGCCGCCAACGGCCAGGCCGCCCAGGTGCGCCTGTCGAACGGGCAGGTCGTGCGGGGCATCGCCCGCAGCGGAGGCGTAGTCGAAATCACGCTGCCATGAAACCGCACCCATCCCGAAGGACTCCAATGGGTTAAAGTTTCATCTCCACGAGTCGTATACCCAGTCGACTTATGGATGAAAGGGCAATGCCGTGAAGATCGATAACTCTGTCAAAGCGACCAGCAATCTGCCGTCCGGCGAAGGCCGCGCACGTGCTGCCAAGGAATCACCGAAGACTCAGGATTCCGCGGGTGGCGAACGGGTCGAACTGTCGTCCCTCTCTGCACGCCTGCAGCAGATGGAAGAAACCATCGCCAACACCCCCGTGGTGGATAGCGCGAAGGTGGACGAGATCAAACAGGCGATGAGCGAAGGGCGCTTCAAGGTGGACACCGAAAAGGTGGCCGACGGCCTCATCGACAGCGTGCGTCAGATGCTGAACGCACAAACCGCCAAGGCGTAAGCGGGCATGGCCGTCGATCCCGGCTTCCACGCTCGCCTTGCCCAGCTCATCCAGGACGAGCGCCGCGGCATGCGCGGCTTCGTCGCCCTGCTTGAGCGGGAAGAGGCCTTGCTGGTGCACAGCCAGATTGACGCACTCGCTCTGCTTGCCGAAGAAAAGACCGCGCTCTACCGCGCCCTCCAGCGCCTGTCCGACGACCGGGTGGTGATGTTTGCCCGCCTCGGCGCGAAGGTCACGAACGAGAACATCCGCATCGTGCTCGCCAGCAATCCCGAGGCCCTCACTGCCTGGGAAGACGTGGTTGCCCTGGCCGAAGAAGCCAAGGAACGCAACCGGGTCAATGGCCAGCTGATCACCCAGCGCCTGCAGAACAACCAGCAGGCCCTCACGACCCTCCTCGCCGCCGCGGAACACCCGCAGATCTACGGCCCGGACGGTCAGTCCCGCCCCACTGCCGGCAGCCGCCACTTCGGTTCGGTCTGATCCGCCCGGCGGATCGTCTTCAGCAATTTCATCCAGCCTCGGGTTTGATCGCCGCCCGGCGTTGTTGCGTCCAGGCGCGGCAAGACGCGGAGCCTAGCCCTACTGCGCCGGCTGGGGCTTTGCTTCGGCCTCGGGCGCAACCGGCACCGGCGGTGCCGCATCGGATGGCAGGATCGAATCGGCGATGCCGGACGCCCTCACCTTCGGCTGCACCTCAGGCTCGACCACCCGCGATTCGATCAGGATCGTCACCCGCCGGTTGCGGGCCCGCCCCTCGGGCGTGAGGTTGTCGGCCACCGGACGCTGGTCGCCGTATCCGGCAGCCGTCAGCCGCGCTGGCCGTACGCCGCTTTCCACAAACAGTCGCACCACGCTCGACGCCCGCACGGCCGAGAGCTCCCAGTTGGAGGGGAAAGCCGCGGTGGCGATGGGAATCGTATCGGTGTGACCTTCGACGGTGATCGGAAACTCAGCCGGCGCCACCACCTGCCCCACCGCCCGCAGGGCCGTGACGGCATCGCGACCGAGCTGGGCCTCGCCGGGGTTGAACAGCACGCTGGCGTTGATCTCGACGGTGATGCCGAAGGCGCCCTCGGTCACCCGCACCTGGCCATCGGCCACCAGTGGGGCGAGCACCTTGCGGATCTCCTCGGCCATGTTCTTGACCCGCTCGGCCTTGGCCTTGCGCGCCTCTTCCACTTCGGGGCTGGGCGGCGGACTGCTTGGGCGGATCGACGGAATCGGGGCGGACGACATCTGGGCGTTGTTGGACTGCACGCCGAGCTTGCGGAAGGCGTTCACCACCGAATCGGACATGATCCGGTACTTGCCCTCGTTGATGGACGAGAGCGAATACATCACCACGAAGAAGGCAAACAGCAGGGTGATGAAGTCGGCGTAGGAGACGAGCCAGCGCTCGTGGTTCTCGTGCTCGTCCTCGTGCTTGCGGCGCCGCGCCATGGCCTACCCCGCGTAGCCCTTGAGGCGGCTCTCGATGATGCGCGGGTTGTCGCCGTTGGCAATGCCGACCAGGCCATCCACCAGCATCTCGCGCATTGAGGTGAGGGTGCCGATCACGCCGAGCAGCTTCTTCGAGACAGGCAGGAAGATCAGGTTGGCCGAGCCGACGCCGTAGATGGTCGCCACAAAGGCCACCGCGATGCCGGAGCCGAGCTTGGAGGGATCCGAGAGGTTTTCCATCACGTGGATGAGGCCCATCACCGCGCCCAGGATGCCGATGGTCGGCGCGTAGCCGCCGGCGGCTTCCCAGATCTTGGCGCCCAGCTTCATCTGGCCTTCCCAGGTGTCGATCTCGACCTCGAGCACCTCGCGCAGGCGATCGGGTTCGACGCCATCCACCAGCAGCTGAAGGCCCTTCTGGATGAACGGATCGTCGATGGCGGGGATCTGGCTTTCGAGGGCCAGCAGGCCTTCCTTGCGGGCCACGTTGCTCCAGCGGACCACCTCGGCGATCAGCGCATCGTGATCCAGCCTGGGCGGCACGAAGACCCAGCGGACCATCTGCATGCCCAGCCGGAAGACCTTGAGCGAGCTTTGCAGCATCACCGCGCCGAGGGTGCCGCCGATGACGATGAGGAAGGCCGTCGGCTGGATCAACGAGCCGACGTGACCACCCTCGAGCACCTGCCCGACGAGGATCGCGGCCAGCGCGAGGGTGATGCCGATCAGGCTGATGCTGTCCATGGAAACGCCCCGGGCCCGGTTCAGCCGGCGGCCGGGCGACGGCCGCGGCCGCGGCCCTCACCCTTGGCCTTGGGCGCCGTCTGGATCGCGCCGGAGATGCGCGAGCGCAGGCGGGCGATGGCCTGGCTGTGGAGCTGGCACACGCGGGATTCGGAGACGCCGAGCACCTCGCCGATTTCCCGCAGGTTCATGTCCTGTTCGTAGTAGAGGCCCATCACGGTCTTCTCCCGCTCGGGCAGGTCGTCGATGGCCTTGATCAGCACGTCGCGCATGTTGCTGTCGAGGAGCAGCGTGAGCGGGTCATTGCCCTCGAGGGTGATGTGGCGTTCGAGGTAGTCGTCGTCGCCCTCGCCGCTGAAATCCTCGAAGTACACCAGCTGGTAGCCACGAGCCTCCTGCAGCATGTGCTGGTATTCGGCCAGGGGCACGCCAAGGGAATCGGCCAGCTCGGCCTCGGTCGGATGCCGCCCGTTGGCCTGTTCGAGCTGATGCACCGCCGCCTCGATGCGCCGCATGTCCCGGCGCAGGCTGCGCGGCAGCCAGTCGTTCTCGCGCAGGCCGTCGAGCATCGAGCCGCGGATGCGCTGCACCGCGTAGGTCTCGAACTGCGCGCCGAGGCCTTCTTCGTAGCGGTTGATGGCGTCGAGCAGGCCCAGCATGCCGTTCTGGATGATGTCTTCCACCTGCACGCTGGCCGGCAGCTTGGCCATCAGGTGATAGGCAATGCGCTTGACCAGCGGCGCGTACTGGACGACGAGTTGCTCTTTATCGAGGGTGCCGGAAGCGGTGTACATCTTTCGTCTGCTTTCTGGTCGGGTTTTGGAGTCGCGCGGCGCTCACACTACTCATCGGCAACGATAGGCTTTCATGCAGCCGACGACACAAGATTTCACAATTTCACTTTTTGCCGATTTCAACCAGCCACGCCGGCCTGGGACGACCAGGCGCGCAGACGGCGGATGAAGGCCTGGGCACCCTCGGCCGGATGACGGGCACCGAGGGGCGTGGTCATGGCGTCGGCCAGGGGGTCGCGCTCCACCTCGCCGCGCCACACCAGGGGCAGCCCCACGTGACGGGCGGTGAAGTCGTTGAGGCTGGCGAAGAGCGCGGTGGCGTCGGCCCGGTCGCGGGCGCCGCTGACGGCGATCTCCAGTGATCCGGCGCCGGCAGCGGCGAGGCCCTTGATCCACTGGCAGGCACCGCGAGCACCCACACCGCTCGCCTCCACCACCAGCAGGCGACGGCCGGCAGCGCGGGCGAAGGGAGTGAGGCTGCGCACGTCGCCGACGGTGTGGATCGCCAGCAGGTCGGCACGGCGCTGGAGTTCGGCGATGCCGGCTTCGAGGCGGGCGTGCTGGGTTTCGTCGAGGAGCGGCACGGCCAGCACGGTGGCGGCAGCGGGCACGACCCACAGCCCGTCGGCCACTTCGCGCATGGTCTCGGTCACGTCGTGCTGCCCTTGCAGGGCGCCCAGCAGGTCGCCGCCGTCGGGGTAGCCGAAGGCCGCCAGCAGGGAGCCGCGGTCGGGCGCGTGTTCGTCGATGGCCACCACCCGGCGGGCCCCTTCGGTGAGGGCGGTGAGGGTCTGGACAGCCAGGTCCCGCGGCGAGCGGCCCGAGGTGAACAAGGCCACCACGGCCGACGGGGTGCGGCGGAACAGGCGGCGAAGGCCGGCGGCCTGATCGGAGGCGTGCAGCATCTCAAAGCCCTCCGCGCAGCTGGGCCACCCCGGTCTGCCCCGCGTTGGCCATCATCAGGCCGGCTTCGAGGGGGTCGAGCCGAAAGGGCGAGTTGGCCGGCAGTTCGCGCAGCGCCTGATCGAGGAGCGCGTCCCGGTCGGGCAGGTGGAGGTCTTCCGGCACCCGCTGGCCGTTGGCGACGTAATACA
>NZ_CALAYQ010000069.1:0-9489 GCF_937894855.1 uncultured Zoogloea sp. | reverse complement strand
CCATGGCCGGGATCAATCGAAATTCGCCTCGAACACAAAATTACTGACACTCCCCGGGTGGGCCGAAGCCGGCTTCGATGGACCGTCACCCGTACCCGGTGGGCGATTCCCCGGCCGCGCCTGCGGCCCACCTCCGGCAGACATTTCCGCCTGCCGTCATCGGTGCGGGAAAGGTCAAGGCCGCGGGCCCCGGAGTTCAGCGTTCGTCCATCCGCCCGCCGAACCGGTTGCGCGGGCCGTCGCCGCCGCGCGGCTGGGGCTGGGCCTGGGGTTGCTGAGGCTGGGGCGGCGGGCTGAAGCGGTTTTCCTGCCGCGGTGGTTGCGGTGGCGCGACCTGTGGGGCGACGGGGGCTGGCGCAGGTGCTGGCGTGAAGCGGGGCGGGAAGGGCTGCTGCTGGGCGCCGTCGTTGCGCCGCTCGCGGTTGTCGTCCGCGCGGGGATTGAAGTTGCGGCCGGGTTCCTGGCGGAACTGGGGCGGTTGCTGGGGGGGCTGTTGGGGCATCGGTGCCGGTGCGGCCTGGGGCACGTCGCCGCGGTTGAAATCCCGGCGCGGGGGCTGGTCGTTGCCGCGCCAGCGGTCGTCGCGCCGATCGTTCCACCGGTCGTCTCGCCGGTCGTCACGGGGCGGCATGCCCGGCTGCACCCAGCGGGGCGGGTAGGGCGCCTGCCTGCCATCGTGGTGGTGTGGCGGCGGGATGAAGCGCGGCGGAGGCGGCGGGGGCTGGCGCCAGCGGTATTCGTCGAACCACGGCTGGTGGCGGTAGTGGCGGCCCCAGTAGTCGCCGATGAAGAAGGTGACGAGGGGAATCCCCAGGGACGGCCCGTAATCCGGCACCGGCAGCGCGTTGCCCATCCAGCCGTAGGCCAGGCTCGGCCCGTAGGCCCAGCCGCGCAGGCCGTCCTGCAGCACCACGTCGCACCACATGTAATCGGCCAGACAGCCGATGACGCTCACCTCGAGTCCGGGATAGACCGCGGCGATCACCGGGTAGTCCGGCGCCGGGCCGGCGAAGAGCTGGGCGGGCTGGGTGACGATGGCGTTCTGCGCGGCGGCGCTGAGGGGCAGGAGCAGGGCGGCGCTGCCCGCCAGAACGGCGAGGGGGCGGCGCAGGGAGGACAGGCTGGGCATGGCGGTTCCCGGTAGGGTGGTCGGCACGCCGCAGGGGCGGCGCGCGAGGGGTTTCAATCGAATCTTAGTGGGCTGGCAGCGCGCCGTCGCGATCCGTGTGTAAGCACAGGTTTCGCGGTTGAGGCCGGCGTGCGGATGGGCTGTCGTCCCCCTGTCTGGTGGTCAAGTCGGCTGGGGCAGCGCCGTTGAATCGGGCAAGTCACTGCCTTTCGAGGAGCCCGCCATGAAAATCGCTTCCGCCGATCTGAGCCTTTCCGCCGCCCACCTGAGCACCAGCCGGGTGGAGGTGTCGGAGCGCCTGCGGGCCTGGGTTGGCGCCCGGCCGACGGCGGAAGCCGACCGCCCGACACCCCGCAGTGTGGTGGTTTCGAACGCGGCCCGCCAGGCACTGGATCTCGAAAAGAGCGCTGCCACCGACGCCGCTGGAAAGATCGACGGCGAGGATGCCGACATCGACCCGCGGCTGGCGCTCATCAAGTCCATCGTCGAAATGATGACCGGCCGGCGCATCGAGGTGATGTCGACGACCGACATGGCGACCGGTGAGGCGGCCAGCCAGCCGGCCCCGCCGCCGCCCGATTTCGGCATCGAGTACGACCGCACCGAGACCCGCGAGACCTTTGAAGCGAGCACCTTCGAGGCGAGCGGCACGATCCGCACCGCCGACGGCAAGGACATCAATTTCAGCGTCGGCTTGTCGATGAGCCGCAGCGAGACCGAAACCAGCAGCGTGAGCCTGCGCGCCGGCAACGCGGCGGTGAGCAAGGACCCGCTGGTGATCAACTTCGGCGGCACTGCGGCGAGCCTCACCAGCCAGCGCTTCCGCTTCGACCTGATGGGCGACGGCAAGGAGGTGGACATGCCGCGCCTTGCCAGCGGCAGCGGCTTTCTGGTGTTGGACGCGGTGGAGTCGGGCAAGGTGGAATCCGGCCGCCAGCTGTTCGGGCCGGCGAGCGGCGACGGCTTTGCCGATCTGGCCGCGTACGACAGCGACAGCAACGGCTGGATCGACGAGGCCGACCCGGTGTTCGGCCGGCTGGGCGTATGGACGCCAGACGCGAAAGGCGGCGGTGATGTGGCCAGCTTGGGCGAGCGCGGCGTCGGGGCGGTTTACCTCGGCCGCAGCGCCACGCCCTTCACCCTCAAGGAGGGCGGGGCCGATCTGGGCGCGGTGCGCAGCTCGGGCATCTGGGTGAGCGAGGACGGCACCGTGGGCACCGTCCAGCAGGTGGATGTGAACGTGTAGCTCAGGCCTGGGGTGCGGTCTTGGCGACGAAGCCCGCGGGCACCGGCGCCGCCTTGCGCTGCTGGTAGTCGAAGAAGATGATCCCGGTCTTGCCGCGGGCCACTTCGCGGCCGCTGGCCTTGTCGGTGGCGCGCCACACCAGATCGCAGCCGTATTTGTTGAAGTCGTCCGGCGCCATCTCAAATACCAATATCTCACCGTGGAAGGCCTCGGACTTGTACTGCACTGCGGCGTCCGCCACCACGATGCCGACGCCGTCCACGTCCAGCTCGGTGTAGCCCAGCGACTTGAAGAAGCGCACCCGCGCCTCGGACACCAGCGACAGCAGCGCGGCGTTGTCCAGGTGGTGGCCGTAGTTGATGAGGCCGATGTGGATCGGCACTTCGGTGGAGAACATGAAGTGCGCGGGCAGTTCGATCTTGATGCGGGCCATGGGGCGATCTCGGCGGAAGTCGGAAAGCCCGGATTATGGCATCGCGGCCGGCGATTGCCGCCAGCGGTGGGGGCGGGCAGAATGACCCGCCTGTCCTGCCCGGAGCCCATCGTGGAACGCTTCACCATCTCGCTAGACGAAGACCTGGCCCGCGCCTTCGACGCGCTGATCGCCGCGCGGGGTTACTCCAACCGTTCCGAGGCGGTGCGCGACATCCTGCGCGCCCAGCTCGAACAGAACCGCCTGGCCCGCGAGGAAGCGCCCCACTGCATCGCCAATCTCTCGTATGTGTACAACCACCACGAGCGGGAGCTCGCCGAGCGCGTCACCCACGACCAGCACGAACACCACGACATCTGTGTCGCCACGCTCCATGCGCATCTCGATCACGATAACTGCATGGAAAGCGTGATCCTGCGCGGCCCCACCGCCCAGGTGCGGGCCTTCGCCGAGGCGCTGATCGCCAAGCCCGGCGTGCGTCACGGGGCGCTCAACCTGGTCACCGCCGACTTCCGCAATCAGCCCCACAGCCACGGCGACGGCGAGCACAGCCACGCTCACCCCCATCCCCACGGCCACTACCGGCCGCGCTCGTAAGCGATGGCCAAGCCCGAGCGTCCGCTGCCCGATTCGTCCGCCCTGCTGGCCGCCGCGCCGGAAGGGGTGGGCGAGGGCGCCTGGATCGACGTGATCCAGAAGATGGACGAGGTGTATTCCGACCTCCTCCAGTACGAAGTCGCCCTCGAAGAGAAGAACGCCAAGCTGGAGGAGAGCCAGGGTTTCATCCTCTCGGTCCTCACCTCGATCTCGGACATCCTGGTGGTGTGCGACCGCAGCGGGCGGATCGACGACGTGAACCGCTCGCTGGAAGTCTTCACCGGGCGATCGGTGGAGAGCCTGCGCGGCACCCTGTTCTTCGATCTGCTGGCCGATCCGGCGGCGGTGGATGTGGCCAAAGGCCTGTTCGCCCTGCGCAGCGACGCGCCGGTGCACGACTGCGAGCTGGCCCTGCGCGCGGCGGACGGCTCGGCGGTGCCGGTGTCGCTCAACTGCACGCCGCGCTATTCGTCGGTGGGCAAATCGCTGGGGGTGGTGGTCACCGGCCGCCCGGTGGGCGAGCTGCGCAAGGCGTACTCGGCCCTGCGCCAGGCCCACGACGATCTCAAGCGCACCCAGCAGCAGCTGCTCCACTCCGAGAAGATGGCGTCCCTGGGGCGGCTGGTGGCGGGCGTCGCCCACGAGCTCAACAACCCCATCAGCTTCATCCTCGGCAACACCCACGCGCTGCGTCGCTACGCCTCGCGGCTGGGGGAATACCTGGGCGCGGTCCACGCCGGCGGCGTGCCCGACGACATCCAGGCCCTGCGCGAGCGCCTGCGCATCGACCGCATCCTGGGCGATCTCGATCCGTTGATCGAAGGCACCATCGAAGGCGCCGAGCGCACCCGCGACATCGTCGACGGCCTCAAGCGTTTCTCGGCGCTGGACCGGGACGAGAGCAGCCGCTTCGAGCTGGGGGCTGTGGTGGAGCGCTCGGTGACGTGGGTGTGCAAGGCGGCGCCGGAGCGCTTCGAGGTGACGGTGGACATCCCCGACAGCCTGCCGGTGGTGGGCGCCTCCGGCCCGATGCAGCAGGTGGTGATGAACCTCGTCCAGAACGCCGCCGACGCCACCGCCGGCCAGCCCACCGCCCGCCTGCGCATCACCGGCAGCATCGAGGGCGACGTGGCGGTGCTGCGCTTCCACGACAACGGCCCGGGCATCGAGCCACGTCATCTGCCCCACATCTTCGACCCCTTCTTCACCACCAAGCCGGTGGGGCGGGGCACCGGGCTGGGGCTGTCGATCAGCTACGGCATCGTCGAGCGCCACGGGGGCGCGCTGCAGGCGGGCAACCATCCCGATGGCGGCGCCGAGTTCGTGCTGCGTCTGCCCCTGGCTGGAAACCCGGCTGTCTGATTGGTTGGCGCACTGGTCATCATCTGATCGGTGCGCGGCCGGCGCGGGCCGGATCTGCGGGCCCCAGGGCTTGGCACGGATGTTGTATGCACTAAAATCATTTGTTCATACGCGCATCCGGAAATCCGCCATGACCGCCCTGCCTGCCGACGGACTCGCCCTCGTCCTGCTGGTCTTCGTCTTCGGTGTGAAGCACGGCTTCGATGCCGACCACCTCGCCACCATCGACGGCCTGACGCGCTTCAACGCCCGCGCCAACCCGCGCTGGGCGCGCTTCTGCGGCACCCTGTTCTCCCTCGGCCACGGCGCGGTGGTGATCGCCATCGCGCTGGCGGTGAGCCTGCTCTCGCGCCACTGGACGACGCCGGAGTGGCTCGAGGTTTCGGGCGCGTGGATCTCCATCGGCTTCCTCACTCTGCTGGGCGTGCTCAATTTGCGTGCGGTGCTGGCCGCCGAAGCGCACGAAATGGTGCAGCCGGTCGGCCTCAAGGGGCGCTGGCTGGGTCGCCTCGGCCGCATCGCCCATCCGGCGGGCGTGGCGCTGGTGGGGGCGCTGTTCGCGCTGTCCTTCGACACGGTGAGCCAGGCGGCGCTGTTTGCGGTGGCCGGCGTGCAGGCCGGCGGCGCGGCCCACGCGGTGGGGCTGGGGCTCACCTTCATGCTCGGCATGCTGCTGGCGGATGGGGCCAACGGCTTCTGGATCGCCCGGCTGATCGCCCGGGCTGACGGCACCGCGCGGATCGCCTCCCGGGTGATGGCGCTCGCCGTGGGCGGCATGAGCCTGCTGGTGGCGGCCTGGGGCGCGGCGCGGATGGCCTGGCCCGGTGTCGAGGCGTGGGGTGAGGGCAAGGAGTTTGCGCTGGGCTTTGGCGTGGTCGGGGTGATCTTCGTGAGCTTCATCCTGGGCATCCATCTCGCCCGCGATCCGGCGCCGGAGGCGGTGGGCTGAGCCCGCCGTTTTCTACGTGTCGCGGTAAGATGAATAATTTTTTCTGCTTAATTGCGTGGGCGGTCGTGCCGGGCGCCATCGCTGGCGGCGTGCCCACGCTCGAGACCGTCGAGGTTCAGGCGGGCAGCGCCAATCTGATCGGCGTTGCCGCCAGCGCCACCGAGGGCACGGTGAGCGGCAGGCAGCTCGCCACCCGCCCGCTGCTGCGCCCCGCCGAGGTGCTGGAGACGGTGCCGGGGCTGGTCGTCTCCCAGCACAGCGGCGACGGCAAGGCCAATCAGTACTATCTGCGCGGCTTCAACCTCGACCACGGCACCGACTTCGCCACCTGGCTGATGGGCATGCCCCTCAACCTCCCCACCCACGCCCACGGGCAGGGCTACACCGACCTCAATCTGCTGATCCCCGAGCTCGTCGCGTCGGTGCGCTACCGCAAAGGGCCGTACCACGCGGCGGACGGGGATTTCTCGGCGGCCGGCTCGGCCCGGCTCGATTACTTCCGCAGCCTGCCGGCAGACTTCGTGCAGATCGAGCTCGGCCAGCATCACTACAACCGGCTGGTCGCGGCGGGGTCGCGGCCGGTGAGCGACGGCGGGCCGGTACTCCTGGGCGCCATCGAAGCCGCCTACAACAACGGGCCGTGGGCCGAGCGCGAGAACCTGCGCCGGCTCAATGGCGTGCTGCGGCTGTCGTCGGGCAGCGTCGACAACGGCTGGGCGGCGACGCTGATGGCCTTCGAGTCTCACTGGTCGGCCACCGATCAGGTGCCCCGCCGGGCCGTGGAGCAGGGGCTGATCGGCCGCTTCGGCAGCCTCGACCCAACCAGCGGTGGCCGCACCCGCCGCGCGAGCCTCTCCGGCGAATGGGCCGCAAGCGACGCCAGCGGCCGCAGCCGGGCGAACGCTTACCTCATCGACTACGGCCTCGACCTGTTTTCCAACTTCACCTACGCCATGGACGACCCGCTGCGGGGCGACCAGTTCGAGCAGGTGGATCGCCGTCAGATCGTCGGCGCAGGCGGCAGCCGCAGCTGGTTCGCCGACTGGGCCGGGCGGCCGGTGGAGCTGACCCTCGGTAGCCAGCTGCGCCACGACCACATCGGCCAGGTCGGGCTGTTCCTCACCGAGGCCCGGCAGCGCCATGGGCAGGTGCGCAGCGACAAGGTGGATCAGACCAGTGTCGGGGTATATGGCGAAGCCCAGATTCAGGTGCTGGAAAAGCTGCGCGCCACCCTCGGGCTGCGTGCCGACGAGTACCGCTTTCAGGTGACGGGCGACGGCACGCCCATCGGCGCTGCCAACAGCGGCCGGGCGGATGCCTTTCTGGCCGCGCCCAAGCTCGGGATCGTCGCCGGCCCGTGGGCCCGGACCGAGCTCTACGCCAACTACGGCCACGGCTTTCACAGCAACGACGCCCGCGGCACGACGATCCGCGTGAATCCCGATCCGCGCAGTGCGGAGTTCGGCCAGCCGGTGGCGCTGGTGCGTCCCCTGGTGCGCGCTCGCGGCGGCGAGCTGGGGCTGCGCAGCGCGCCGGCCGCCGGCTGGGTGACGACGCTGGCCCTGTGGCGGCTCGACATCGCATCCGAACTGCTGTTCGTCGGCGACGCGGGCATCACCGAGCCGAGCCGGCCGTCCCGCCGCCAGGGTGTGGAGTGGACCAACCTGTGGACGCCGCTGCCCGGCGTGAGCGTGGATGCGGATCTGGCGGTGTCGAGCGCTCGCTTTCGGGATGCGGATGTGGCCGGGGCGAGGGTGCCGGGCGCCGCCGGCGTGGTCGCGTCGGTGGGCGTCGGAGTGGATCGTGGCGAGCGCTGGTTTGGCGGTCTGCGCCTGCGGCATTTTGGCGCACGCCCCCTGATTGAAGACAATTCGGTACGATCCGCGTCCTCGACCTTGACCAATCTTAAGGTAGGCTTCCGCCTGGACAGGAGAATCACCCTGTCGCTGGATGTGCTCAACCTCTTCAACCGTCGGGTGAGCGACATCGATTACTACTACGAGTCCCAATTGAAGTCCGAAAGTTTCCCCGTCGCCGACATCCACGCCCACCCCTCGGAGCCCCGCAGCCTGCGGCTGGGCCTGCGTGTGGCGCTGTGATCTCCGATCGCGGCCTGGTGATGGCGGTGGGCGCGTCCTTGTGCGTCCATGCGCTGGCGCTCGGCATGGGGGGCGGATTGAAGTCGTCGGTCACCGAGCCGCCGCGTCTGCTCGAAGCCCGGCTGGTGCAGGAAGTCCTGCCCGAGAAGACCCCCGAAAAACCCCACGTCGAACCGCCGCCGCCCCAGCCACGGCCGCACAAGTCGACGCCGGCTGAAACGCCCCATCCGCCCAAGGCGGTTGCCCGGCCCGAGCCCGTCGTGCCCCAGCAGCGGCTGGTGGCCGAGGCACGGGCCGATCATCCCGCGCCGGCCATCGCGACCGCTCCAGCCCCGGCGCCCGCGGTGGCGGCAAACCAGACGCCGGCCCCGGTTGCGGTGGCTGCACCGCCCGTCGCGGCGGCCGCTGTGGCGAGCTATTCGCCGCCCAGTTTTGGCGCCAGGTATCTCGACAACCCCAAGCCCGGTTATCCGATGATCGCCCGGCGTCGCGGGCTGGAAGGCACCGTCCGCCTCGATGTGCGGGTGTCGGCCGAGGGCATTCCGGTGGCGGTGAAGGTGCGCGAGAGCGGCGGGCATGAGTCCCTCGACGAAGCCGCCGTCACCGCCGTGTGGCACTGGCGTTTCGTGCCCGCGCGCCGCGGTGGCGAGCCGGTCGAGGCGTCGGTGGTGGTGCCGATCCGCTTCCGCCTCGGCGCCGAAGACGCCGGCTGATCAGCGCGCGTCGGCAGCCAGTTCGTCCAGATCCGCTTCGCCGAGGCCAAATTCCTCGGCCACATCGTCGGCCCAATCCACCCAGTCCGGTGAAATGCCGTCCCGCACGCGTCGCCCGGCCGCCAGCAGGCGGGCCAGCCGGCGGGCTTCGTCGCCGAGCCGCCGCGTCAGCTTCGGGTCGTGATGGGCGCGGATCGCCTCGCATACCTCCACCGGCAGCTTCCAGTTGCGCGCCACGAGATAACCGGCGGCGGCGTGGTCGGTGCCGCTGAGGGCGTCAAGCGCCCGGGCGCCGGCCTCGAGGGTCGGGCCGTCGCCAATCAGCAGCGCCGTGTGCTGGGGCGATCGCCTCAACACCACGGCAATCCCTGCGTCCTGCATCAGGGCCGCCAGGTAGGCGGTGTCGGCCAGCGACTTGAAACGAGTCGCCCGCGCCACCGCAAAGCTGTACTCGGCGGCCCGCGCGCAGCCGGACCAGATCGCGTCCACAACCCGCGGGTCGAGCCCGTCGTTCTGGGCCTTGAGCGCAACGCTCGCGGCGGTGGCGAGCGTACGGGTGCGGCCCAGCATCGCGATCGCATCCTGGGCGGTGCGGGGCGCGCTGCGGGGGCGGAACACCGGCGAGTTGGCGACCCGCAGCAGCGCACCGGTGATCGCCGGATCCTGGCTCACCGCCTGCGCCATCTCCCGGGGGCCCGCGTCATCGTCGGCCGCGGCTGCGCGCAGGCGCAGAAAACCCGGGCCGGGGGCAGGGAGCACGACCCCGCTGGCCAGCACGGCGTCGACCAGCAAATCCTTGTCCATTGACATGCGTTATCCGACAGCGTGGTAGTCCTAACGGATTAAAGCACAGAGGCCACAAGAAAAACGACGATTGTGTTTGACAACCGGCAAGCCGATGTCTAGAATGCGCAGCTTCTCGCTTGGAGGGGTTCCCGAGCGGTCAAAGGGATCAGACTGT
>NZ_CALAYQ010000068.1:0-27106 GCF_937894855.1 uncultured Zoogloea sp. | reverse complement strand
TCGCCGGAGGCGTTGATGGCGACCACTTCGAATTCGTTCTGCAGACCTTGCTCGTAAATGGCGCGCAGCGTGCAGCGACCGATACGACCGAAACCATTGATGGCAACTTTGATGCTCATCGAGCCTTCTCCCTAGTTAATTACACGAAACCGAAATCATGTTGCTTGCGGCGCCCGGGGGCGCCGCGCCTGTATTGTGGCCCGCCTGGATCAGGCGAGCACCTTCTTCACGGCGGCGACGACTGCCTCGGCAGTGATGCCGAAGTACTTGAACAGTTCGCCGGCCGGGGCCGATTCGCCGAAGCGGTCGAGGCCGATGACCTCGCCCTCGAGGCCCACGTACTTGCGCCAGCCGTCGGTGACGCCGGCTTCCACGGCGACGCGGGGCAGGCCCTTGGGCAGCACGGCGGCGCGGTAGGCGGCGTCCTGGCGGTCGAAGACGTTGGTGCTGGGCATCGACACCACGCGCACGGCCACGCCTTCGCCGGCGAGCTGCTTCTGGGCGGCCATCGCGAGGGCGACCTCGGAGCCGGTCGCTATGATAACGGCTTGCGGCGAAACCGGCTGTGACACAGTGCCCGCTTCGGACAACACGTAACCGCCGCGGCGGATGTCGGCCACCTGCTGGCTGCTGCGCGGCTGGAAGGGCAGGTTCTGGCGCGAGAAGGCCAGCGAGCTGGGGCCGGTGGCGCGTTCGATCGACGCCGCCCAGGCGACCGCCGATTCGGTGGTGTCGCAGGGGCGCCAGACGTCCATGTTGGGGATCAGGCGCAGGGAGGCAGTCTGCTCGACCGGCTGGTGGGTTGGGCCGTCTTCGCCGAGGCCGATCGAGTCGTGGGTGAACACGAAGATCTGGCGCACCTTCATCAGCGCCGCCATGCGCAGGGCGTTGCGGGCGTATTCGCTGAACATCAGGAAGGTGGCGGTGTAGGGGATCAGGCCGCCGTGCAGCGCGATGCCGTTGGCGATGGCCGCCATGCCGAACTCGCGTACGCCGTAGTAAACGTAGTTGCCGCCGGTGCTGCGGGAGACGCCCTTGGCGCCGGACCACAGGGTGAGGTTGGAGCCGGCCAGGTCGGCCGAGCCGCCGAGGAGTTCGGGCAGCTTGGGCGCGAAGGCTTCGATACTGTTCTGGCTGGCCTTGCGGGTGGCGATGGTCTCGGCCTTTTCGGTGACCTTGGCGAGCACTGCATCCACGTGGGCAGCCCAGTCGGCGGGCAGCTCACCGGCCATGCGGCGGGTGAATTCGGCGGCGAGTTCGGGGAACTCGGCGGCGTAGGCGGCGAAGCGGGTGTTCCAGTCGGCCTCGAAAGCGGCGCCCTTGGCGCGGGCATCCCAGGCTTCGTAAACATCCGCCGGGATCTCGAAGGGCGGGTGGTTCCAGCCGATGTAGGCGCGGGCGGCTTCGATCTCGGCGGCACCCAGCGGGGCGCCGTGGACGTCGTGGCTGTCCTGCTTGTTGGGGCTGCCGGCGCCGATGATGGTCTTGCAGCAGATCAGCGACGGCTTGCCGGTCTCGGCCTGGGCGGCCTTCAGGGCGGCCTCGATGGCGACCGGGTCGTGGCCCTGGACGTCGCGCACCACGTGCCAGCCGTAGGCCTCGAAGCGCTTCGGGGTTTCGTCGGTGAACCAGCCCTCGACGTGGCCGTCGATGGAGATGTTGTTGTCGTCGTAGAAGGCGATCAGCTTGCCCAGGCCCCAGGTGCCGGCGAGCGAACAGGCTTCGTGGGAGACGCCTTCCATCAGGCAGCCGTCGCCGAGGAAGACGTAGGTGTGGTGATCGACGATGTCGTGGCCGGGACGGTTGAAGTCGGCGGCGAGGATCTTCTCGGCCAGCGCCATGCCGACCGCGTTGGTGATGCCCTGGCCCAGCGGGCCGGTGGTGGTCTCGACGCCGGGGGTGTAGCCGACTTCCGGGTGGCCCGGGGTGCGGCTGTGCAGCTGGCGGAAGTTCTTCAGGTCGTCGATCGACAGATCGTAGCCGGTGAGGTGCAGCAGGGCGTAGATCAGCATCGAGCCGTGGCCGTTGGACTGGACGAAGCGGTCGCGGTCAGCCCACTTGGGATTTGCCGGGTTGTGGCGCAGATGGCGGCGCCACAGGACTTCGGCGATCTCGGCCATGCCCATCGGGGCACCAGGATGGCCGGAGTTGGCCTTCTGGACGGCGTCCATGGCCAGCGCGCGAATCGCGCCAGTCAGGGGGTTGAAGACGGGCGGCTTGACATTACGCGAAGAAGACATCTGGGAACCTTCGGCCGGGGAGAGCGGCGCGCAAAGACCGCAATTATCTTTGATTTCCCGGGGCTTGGGTAGCCTTGGCGGCTTGAATCCACCTGTTGGGCCCGTCACGGCCGGGATGGAAAAACTCCGGCATAATCCCGGACGCCTTACATTTTCTTACATCGCGCCCGCCGATGCGTCTGCTCTCCCGCTGGACCGCCCTCGTCGTCGTCCTTGCCGCCCTGCTGCTGGGCGGTTGTGGCGGCATGAAATACACCGTTGATGATGGCCGCAAGGTCAATGAGACGCTGCTCGGCAACCTGCGTGCCCTGGGCCACGGCGAGCGCGCGCTGCGCCCGGCCATCGTGCGCTCCGCGGCCCTCAAGGACCCGGACTGCAGCCACCAGTGGGAGCTGCCCTTCAGCGTGGCGACGAGCTACGAGTGGGAAGAGGACGACCGGGTGGCGTGGGTGCGCGCGCTGCAGGTGGACGAGCGGCTCACCGTGGTGGCCGCCGCGCCGGACATCGGCCTTGCGCCCGGCGACAAGATCGTCGAGATCAAGGGCTACAAGAAGAACGACGCCAACAAGATGCTGGCCGAGCTCGCCGAACTGCGTGACGACGGCGAGCCTTTCCCCATCAGGACGGCCGCCGGCAAGACGGTGACCATCAAGCCCCTGCAGGTGTGCCGTGGCTATGCCCGGCTGGCGCCGCCGGTGACGCCCGGCTACCAGGATTTTCACTGGCTGATGAGCATTCATCCGCTGGAGATCTTCGGCCCCCAGATCACCCCCGATGAAGCCCTGTGGATGGTGCTGTGGACCCAGGGCCTGTCGGAAGAGGGTGGGGCGCGGATGAAGACCTACCACTACAGCAAGGAGATCGTCTCCACGCTGTTCGAGATCGCGTCCCTTGCCACCGGCCTCAACGCCGCGGCGCAGGCCGCCAAGGTGGCGGCCAACCAGGCAGCCCAGGCGGCGGCTGCGGCGGCCGCCAAGTCGGCATCCGAAGCGGTCGCCAAGCAGGCGCTGCAGGAGGCCGCCAGGAAGCTGGCCGAACAGGCCGCCCAGGATTACGTCCAGAAGATTGGTGAGGAAGTGGTGAAGTCGGTCGGCCGCCAGGCTGGCAATGTGCTGCGGGACACCTTCATGGCGCGGATGGGCATGGCGGTGTCGAGCCTGTCGTGGGTGGCCACCACGGCTTTCGACGATGCCGACCGCTGGGCTTACGACCGCATCGGCAAGCTTGGCGGCGACCCGCTGGCCGGCGCAAGCCTGCATCAGAAGCTCCTCGACCAGAACCGCATCAGCAACGTCTTTGTGCTGGATGAAGAGCGGCTGGCCAAGTTCGTGAACCTCGCCCGCCAGACCCAGCGTGAAGAAATGCTCGCGGCCGTCCTCAAGGGTGCGTCGCTGGAGGCGTTTACGTTGAAGCTCTCCGATCTGCCCAGCGCCTCCGACGAAATCGGCGGCATGGCGCTCGCCTCGGACAGCGAGGAGATCAAGCCGCCGTCGGGCCTTGGCCAGACCGGCCTGATCGATGCAATGCTGAGAATGCCCCTCGAATCGGGCGACGAATGAGTCATGAAGAAGATGCGAATCCTTGATCTGTGCGGTGCCCTGGCCTGTTCGCTCATCACCGCGGCGGTCGCCCAGACGCCGCCGCCGGCCTCGTCGATGCCCGACGACTCCGGCGCCCAGCTGGATTGCCCGGCCGCCATGCAGCAGGCCGAGCTGACCTTCGAGCGCGGCCAGCAGGTGGCCGCCGCCAAGCGCTGGAAAGACGCCCAGCCCCTGCTTGCCGAAGCCAGCGGCGCCTTTCTGAGCATCGCCGCCAACTGCCCGGCGGTGGCGGCCCAGGCCAACAAGCAGGGCGACAAGGCCGCCGCGCTCCTCAGGCAGGCCGAGGCCGCGTCGAGCCACCAGAGCGAATGCCTGCCGCGCCTCGACAAGGCCCTCGACCTGGAGGTCAAGGTGGCCGCGGCCCGCGGCGAGAAGGGCGATCCGGCCCAGATCGAACGCCTGCTGGCCGACGCCGAAAATGTGTGGCGCGAGGCGGCCGACCTGTGCCATCCGCCCCACAAGGAGAAAGCCGAGAAGAGCCTCGCGGCCACGGTGCGCGCCCGCGCGGCCAATGCCGAGCTGCTCAGCTCCGGCCCGGCCTGCGATGCTGCCTGGAAGAGCGCCACGTCGCTGGGCGATTACGCCCGCGTGGCCTGGAAGGACAAGCGCTGGGACGATGCCGCATCCCTCTACAGCAAGGCCGTGCTGGCCTGGGAAGGCGCCGCCGATAAATGCGCCGGCACCCGCCAGACCCAGGCCATGCGCAAGGTCGAGCAGACCCAGATCGACGCCCACAACGCCGAGCACTGCGGCCCCCTGTGGGATGCCGCCACCGACCAGACCCAGCAGCTGCGCACCACCGGGCAGGCCGTTTCGGCCACCGAGAAGGACGTGCTGTCGGTGAAGGCCGAGGTGGCCTGGCGCGACGCGGTGATCCAGTGCCGTGGCAACCCCCAGAGCCTCGCCCGCACCAACGCCGACGCGATCTCCCGGGAGCGCGGCACGCCGCTGCCCCAGAACGCGATGGCCCTGTACGGTAGCCGCAAGGCGCCGCCGCCGGCCATCGTGACCAATCAGCCGGTGGTGGCGCCGGTGGTCGTCCAGCCGGCGGCCTCGGCGGTCGCCAGGCTGCCGGCCGCTGCCGCGGTGACGGCCACGGCAGCCGCGGCGACGACCGCCGCCCCAGCGCCGGCCCCGGCACCCAAGCCTGCGCCGGTGGCCGAGAACAAACCTGCCGCCCCGACCCCGGCCGCTCCGCCGGGCGAAGTGGTGCTGGTGGCGGGCGACACCACGTATCGCGGCGCCTTCACGCTTGAGCGCCAGACCGGTGCGGTGAGCGGTACCGGCACCGTCGAATGGACCAACGGCGAGCGTTACGTGGGTACTCTGGTCAATGGCCGCAAGCACGGCAAGGGGCGCTTCGAGTGGGTGGGCGGCCAGTGGTACGAGGGCGACTGGGTGGATGACCAGGCCGTCGGCTACGGGGTGATCCGCTTTGCCGGCGGCAACCGCTACGAGGGCGCTGTAAAGGATGGCGAGCCCAATGGCCGCGGCACCCAGATCTTCCCCAGCGGTGACCGCTACACCGGCGATTTCGTGCGCGGGGTGTTCCACGGCCAGGGCAGCTACGCCTGGAAGAACGGCAACCGCTACGACGGCACCTGGAACATGGGCCGCAAGCACGGCCAGGGGCGGCTGACCTGGGCCAGCGGCGAAGGCTGGGAGGGCGAATTCCAGAACGACCAGCAGACCGACAAGGGCAAGAACCTCACCGCATCGGTCAAATAAGGCCGGGCGTGGAAATGCAACGGGGCAGCCGCGGCTGCCCCGTTGTCGTTTCAGGCTGGCGTCACACCCACTGGCGACGGCGTTCCATCAGCTTCCAGATCAGCGGGGTGAGGATCAGCTGCATCGCCAGATCGAGCTTGCCGCCGGGCACCACGATGGTGTTGGCGCGGGACATGAAGCTGCCGTCCACCATCCGCAGCAGGTAGGGGAAATCCACGCCCCGCGGATCGCGGAAGCGGATGATGACCATCGACTCGTCGGCGGTGGGGATGTCGCGGGCGATGAACGGGTTCGACGTATCCACCATCGGCACCCGCTGGAAGTTGATGTGCGTGTGCGAGAACTGCGGGACGATGTAATGCACGTAGTCGTGCATCCGCCGCAGGATGGTCTCCTGCACGGCTTCGAGGGAATAGCCGCGGGTTTTCGTGTCCCGGTGGATCTTTTGTATCCACTCCAGGTTGGTGATTGGAACGACGCCGATCAGCAGGTCGGCGTGGCGGCAGATGTTCACCTTGTCGGTGATCACCGCGCCGTGCAGGCCTTCGTAGAACAGACAGTCGGTGTCCGGCGGGATGTCTTCCCAGGGCGTGAAGCTGCCCACCTTCAGGCCGCGGCGGGCGGCTTCTTCCGAGTGATGGAGGTAATGGCGGCGCCGGCCGCTGCCCGATTCGCCGTAGGTGCGGAAGAGCTGCTCGAGGTCTTCGAGCAGGTTGGCCTCGGGGCCGAAGTGGCTGATCCCGCGCTGGCCCTTGTTTTCGGCGTCGATGATGAGTTCGCGGATCTCGTCGCGGGTGTAGCGGTGGAAGCTGTCGCCTTCGATGATCGCGGCGTTGACCTTCTCGCGCCAGAAGATGCCTTCGAAGGTGTGCTTCACGGTCGTCGTGCCGGAGCCGGACGAGCCGGTCACCACGACGATGGGGTGCTTCATGGACATGGATTGCTCCAGAAAATGAGTGTTTTTGGAGCAGGCCACGGGGTCATGAACTGTTCCAAAAGCACTCCAGCAACTTTCCGGAGCGAGCGGGGTTAGCTCAGCAATATCTGTGCCGAGTCTCCTGAGGGCCTCACGCGTGGCTGTGCAGCCACACGCGCCACTCTTCAAACAGGGCGGGGCTGGCGGCGGCGATCACCGAGCGCTTGATGGCCGGCCCGGCGGTGAGCGGCGTGCCGCCCAGGGTGCTGTAGGCACCACCGGCTTCGTCGAGGATCAGGCGACCGGCGGCGTAGTCCCACAGCATCTGACCGCCGTGGATGTACACGTCGAGCCGGCCGGCGGCCACGTAGCACCATTCGAGGGCGCTGGAGCCGAAGTTGCGTTGGGAGTAATACGGCGGGCGCACCGCGAGCTCGTCGCCCAGGTGGTGGCTGATGCGCTTGAAGTCGACGCCGGCGACGGCGTCCTTGAGGCGCGAGGCGGGGCTGCGCAGGGGCAGCGCCACGTCGTTGAGCCAGGCGCCGGCGCCGCGGGCGGCGTAGAAGGCTTCGTCGGTGATCGGGTTGTAGACCACCCCGAGCTGAGTCTTGTGGTCGATAAGATAGGCCACCGCCACGCCGAAGAAGGGAATCCCGTTGGCGAAGTTGGTGGTGCCGTCGATGGGGTCGATGACCCACAGGCCGCCCTTGCCCAGGTGCCACACACGTCCTTGCTCCTCGGCGCTCATCTCTTCGCCGAGCACGGCGCCGGGGATGAGCCTGGGCAGGCGTTCGACCAGCGCAGCCTGGGAGGCCAGATCGGCTTCGGTGAGCACGCTGCCGTCGGCCTTGTGCTCGCGCACGGCGCTGAGGTAGCGGGGCAGGATGGTTTCCTTGGCCATCTCGCGGACGAGATCGGCCAGGGCGCGGGCCTGTTCGAGGCGTTGGGCGGCGTTCAGCATGGGGCCCGCCACTTGATGGAGCAGCCGATGCTGGGCGTCTGTTCGGCCGGGCCGTGGCCGGTTTCGGCCACCTGGCGCATGGCCTCGAAAAGCTCGCGGCGGGCGTCTTCGGGGGCGGGGTTCTTGCCGGAGGCGTCGAGGCGGCCGCGATACTGCAGGCCGAGCCCGGCGTCGAAGCCGAAGAAATCCGGTGTGCACACCGCGCCGTAGGCCTTGGCGACGGCCTGGCTCTCGTCGATCAGGTAGGGGAAGGGGAAATCCATGGCCGCGGCGATGCGCTGCATGTTCTCCGGGGAGTCCTCGGGGTAGTCGGCCGGATCGTTGGACATGATGGCCACGCAGCCGATGCCTAGGCCGGCCAGCTCGCGGCAGTCGCGCACGAGGCGCGGCAGCACGGCCTTCACGTAGGGGCAATGGTTGCAGATGAACATCACCAGCAGCCCCTTGGGGCCGCGGCAACTGGAAAGGCTGTGGGGCTTGCCGTCGACACCGGGCAGTACGAAGTCCGGGGCGGACCAGCCGAAATCGCACAGGGGCGTGGTAAGACTGACCATGATCTTCGTTTGGTTTCAATCCCGTGGAGGCACGCGGATAATAGCATGATGAACCCGCGCTTCTTTTGCCCCGACGGCCTCGTGCCCGATTCCGACATGCCGCTGCCGGCGGCCGTTGCCCACCATGCCGAGCGCGTGCTGCGCCTTGCGGTGGGTGACGCGGTGACCCTCTTCGACGGCCGTGGCGGTGAGTGCGCGGCCACCCTCGTCGCCCTCGGCAAGCAGCCGCTGGCGCGGCTCGGCCCGCGGCTCAATGCCGAGCGGGAATCGCCGCTGGCGATCACCCTGGTGCAGGCCCTGGCGAGCGCCGACAAGATGGACTGGGTCGTGCAGAAGGCGGTAGAGCTGGGCGTTGCCGCGATCCAGCCGGTGGCGGCCGAGCGTTCGGTGCTCAAGCTGTCGGGCGACCGGGCGGACAAGCGCCGCGCCCACTGGCAGCAGATCGCCGTGTCGGCCTGCGAGCAGTCCGGCCGCAACCGGGTGCCGGAGGTGGCCGAAATCCTGCCGCTGGCGAAGTACCTGGCTCAGGATTTTGCCGGCACGCGGATGATCCTCGCCCCCGGGGCGGAGGGCGCGCTGGCCCGCAAGCCGCGTCCGGCCGGGCCGGTGGCGATCCTGATCGGGCCGGAGGGCGGCTGGTCGCCGGCCGAACTGGCCCTGGCCGATCGCGCCGGCTGTGAGCCCCTGGCCCTCGGGCCGCGGGTGCTGCGCACCGAAACCGCGGGCCTGGCGGCCATCGCGGCCATGCAAACCCTGTGGGGCGATTTTCCGGGAGACCTTGATGTTTGAGTCAGCCGAGCTGGGCCACAAGCTGTCGAAGGAAGAGTACGCGACGATCGAGCCGCAGCTGCGCACCGACCTGCTGAACACCCAGTTCGATCTCCTCGAACACAAGGATTTCGCCGCGGTGATCCTCATCAACGGGATCGACGGCGCCGGTCGCGGCGAGACGGTGAATCTGCTCAATGAGTGGATGGACCCGCGACACATCGAGGTGCACGCCTTCGATCAGCCCACCGACGAGGAGCGCCAGCGGCCCCGTCTGTGGCGCTTCTGGCGGGCGCTGCCGGCCAAGGGCAAGATCGGCATTCTGTTCGGCAACTGGTATTCCGAGCCCATCAACGAGCGCAGCTTCAAGCGGATGAAGAAGGCGCATCTCGATCAGCGTCTGTCGGAGCTCAACCGCTTCGAGGCGATGCTCGCCGCCGAGGGCGTGCTGCTCATCAAGTTCTGGTTCCACCTGTCCCAGGCGGGGCAGAAGAAACGCCTCAAGGCCCTTGAGGCCAACCCGGACACCCGCTGGCGGGTGCGCGAGGCCGACTGGGAGATC
Source organism: uncultured Zoogloea sp. (assembly GCF_937894855.1). NCBI lineage: Bacteria > Pseudomonadati > Pseudomonadota > Betaproteobacteria > Rhodocyclales > Zoogloeaceae > Zoogloea > uncultured Zoogloea sp. The sequence continues at coordinate 17,776 of NZ_CALAYQ010000068.1, read as the reverse complement.
TACGAGCACTACGACCGCTACCGCGAGGTGGCCGAGCACGTGCTCCGCCGCACGAGCACCGGCATCGCGCCGTGGGTGATCGTCGATGGCAGCGACCCTCAATACCGGGCCGTGCACGTGGGCAAGACGCTCCTCGAGCGGCTGCAGCGGCGCATCGAGTTCGTCCGCAAGGGCTTCCGCACGCGGCAGACCGCCGCGCCGCTGGTGGCCGCGCCGGACGAGCGCAACCTGCTCAACGCGCTGGTGCTCGACCAGCCGATGGACAAGAAGGATTACGAGAGCCAGCTGGAGAAGCTCCAGGGCCGGCTGGCCCTGGCGGTGCGCAGCGAGGAGTTCGCGAAACGCAGCCTGGTGCTGGTCTTCGAGGGCATGGACGCCGCCGGCAAGGGCGGGGCGATCCGCCGTGTCACCGCCGCGCTCGACACGCGCCAGTATCACGTGATCCCGATCGCCGCGCCGTCGGACGAGGAGCGCGCCCAGCCCTACCTGTGGCGCTTCTGGCGGCGCCTGCCGCGGCAGGGCAAGGTGGCGATCTTCGACCGCTCCTGGTACGGACGGGTGCTGGTGGAGCGGGTCGAGGGCTTCTGCTCCGAGGCCGACTGGATGCGCGCCTACGCCGAGATCAACGATTTCGAGGATCAGCTGGTGTCGGCCGGGGCCATCGTCGTGAAGTTCTGGCTGTCGGTGAGCGACGCGGAGCAGCTGCGGCGCTTCAAGGCGCGGGAAGAAGAAGCCTTCAAACGCTACAAGATCACCCCGGACGACTGGCGCAACCGCGAGAAGTGGCCCCTCTACGAGCCCGCGGTGTGCGACATGATCGACCGCACCAGCACCGAGAACGCCGCCTGGACCCTCGTCGAGGCCGACAACAAATATTATGCGCGGGTAAAGATTCTGCGTGTCCTGGTCGATAAGCTCGAATCGGCCCTGAAACACTGACCTGGACAAACGGATTGCCCGATCACCCCCCTGGCTGTGGAACATTCCGTGAATTCACCCGACAACTCGCCGGCGCTTGCGCCCAATGATCTCTCCCAGCGCTTCGTCGCCTGGGTACGGGCAGCTGCGCCCTTCATCCACGCGTTTCGTGGCAAGACCTTCGTGCTGGGCTTTGGTGGCGAGGTGGCCGCCGGCCAGCTCGCCGAGAAGCTCGCCTATGACTGCAACCTGCTGGCCGCGCTGGGCGTGCGCCTGGTGCTGGTGCATGGCGCGCGTCCGCAGATCGAGGCCGAACTCGCCCGCCGCGGGCTCACGCCGCGTTACCACAACGGCCTGCGCGTGACCGACGCGGCGGCCCTCGAATGCGTCAAGGCAGCGGTGGCGGTGACCCGCATCGAGGTCGAGGCGCTGCTCTCGCAAGGCCTGCCCAACACCCCGATGGCCGGCAGCTACATGCGCGTGACCGGCGGCAACTTTGTCGTGGCCAAACCGGTGGGCGTGGTCGATGGCGTCGATTACGGTTTCACCGGCGCGGTGCGCAAGGTGATCGCCGAGGAAATCGCCGCCGACCTTGACCAGCAGAACGTGGTGCTGATGTCGTCGCTGGGGGTCTCGCCGGCCGGCGAAATCTTCAACCTGAGCATGGAGTCCGTCGCCGAGTCCGTCGCCATCGCCCTGAAGGCCGAGAAGCTGATCTACCTGTGCGATGCGCCGGGGCTGCTCGACAAGGCCGGCAGCCTGATCGAGGCGATCACCGCCGACGACGCCGAGTCCATGCTGAAGGCCGGCGAGGGGATGACCGAAGACCTCGACCTCTACCTGCCCTGCGCGATCCGTGCGGTGCGCAAGGGCGTCGGCCGGGCCCACCTGATCGACCGGGACAAGGACGGCGGCCTGCTGCTCGAATTCTTCACCCCGCTGGGCGTCGGCACGGTGGTAACCCGCGACCCGCTGTTCCGTCTGCGCGAGGCGACCATCGAGGACGTGGGTGCGCTGGGCGCGGTGATCGCCCCGATGGAGGCCGACGGCACCCTCGTGCGGCGCAGCCGCGAGCGCCTGGAGGCCGAGATCGAACGCTTCACCGTCGTCGAGTACGACGGCGTGCTGGTGGGCTGTGCGGCGCTGTATCCCTTCATCGACGAGCGCGCGGCCGAGATGGCGTGTGTTGCGGTGGTGCCGGAGCACCGCCGGGCCGGGCTGGGCGAGATGCTCCTCAAGCGCATGGAATCCCGGGCCCGGGCGATCGGCGTCGAGCGGCTGTTCGTGCTCACCACCCGCACGTCCGACTGGTTCCGGGAGCGGGGTTTCCGGCAGGCGCCACCCGAGGAGTTGCCGCGCCAGAAGCGCGAGATGTACGACGTGAGCCGCCGTTCCAAGGTTTTCATGAAAACGCTGTGAGCGGCGCTGCCGCGAAAGTGACTGTGTGAGTTTCCGACTCCTTCGATCGGTTTCATCCCCCCGCGCCCGCCCGCTGGCAGGCCTCGGCCTGACGCTCCTGCTGCCTGCCGCTCCCGTGTGGGCGGCGCTGCCCGAGGCATTCGCCTCGCCGGTCGTCTCGATCTGCAGCGGCCTTGCCGCCATGCTCGGGATGGGCGGTGGCATTTACGTGCTGCTCCTGCGGCGCCGGCTCGCCGAATGCGAGGCTGCGCTCGTGGCACGGCACGGCGCGCCGGTGGCGTCGCCTGCGCCTGCTGGCCCGCCCGCACCGCTGCCGGCCGAGGGCATCGGCCAGCATTTTCAGGTGGCGGTGGCGGACGGCCTGACGCTCGAGGCCTGGGTCGACCGCGACGGGCGCTTCTTCTGGGTGAGCCAGGTCATCGAGCGCTACACCGGGCGCACCGCGGCCGAGGTGCTGGCGGGCGATTTCGTCGATCTGGTCGTCTATGAGCGCGACCGGGGCTACTGCCGCGATCAGATCCGCCGGGCGCTGGCCGACGAGCAGATCAGCGAGCTCGAGTTGCGCCTGATCGGCGGCAGCCGCGGTGTACATTGGATCAGCTGGCACTGGCAGCCCATCCGCGATGGTGAGGGCCTGCTGCTCGGGCTGCGGGTCACGATGAGCGACATCCAGGCGCGCAAGGAGGCGGAGTTCAAGCTTCTCGAAACCGTCGCGGCGCTGCGCCGCGCCCAGGCGCTTTCCGAGCACTACCTGCGGCGCAGCAACGAGGAGCGTTCGCGCCTGTCTGCCCTGCTCGACGTGGTGCGGATGGGCATCCTGTTCATGGATACCGACCGGCGGGTGGTCTACTGCAACCGCGCTCTCTACGAAATCTGGCGGATGGACGACGGCGAGGGCTTCGTCGGGGTGCGCGACGTGGTGCTGCAGCAGCACGTGCTGCAGTTCGTCGCCGAGCCGGCGGCGTACATGGAGCACGTCAATCAGGTGTTGAGCCAGCGCGCGCCGAGCGAGCCCTACGAGATCGTGTTCAGCGACGGACGCGTCGTCACCGATTTCTCGCGGGTTGTGCCGGGGCCGGACGGCGGGCGCTCCCTGGGGCGGATCTGGGTGTTCGAGGATGTCACCGAGCAGCGCCGCGTGGCTCGTCAGCTGTTGCACATGGCCGAGCGCGATCCCCTCACCAACCTCTACAACCGTCGGCGCTTCCATGAAGAGCTGGCGCGGATGCTGGCCGACAGCAGCCGCCATCGGGAGTGCGTGGGCCTGCTGGCGATCGACCTGGACGGCTTCAAGCCGGTGAACGACCGCTTCGGTCATCAGGCCGGTGACGAGGTGCTGGTGGATCTGGCGAGCGAGCTGGGGTCGGTGGTCCGGCGCAACGAGATGTTCTTCCGGCTCGGGGGGGACGAGTTCGCGATCCTCGTGCCGTCGGCCTCGGCCAGCGAGCTCTCGGAGCTCGCCCGGCGCCTGTGTGCGTGCATCGCCGGCATGAGCTTCAATTTCAACAATCAGCCGGCCGGTGTCACCGCGAGCATCGGCATCGCCCTCAGCGCCCGGGACGGGGACAACCCCGAAAGCCTGATCGGCGCAGCAGACCGGGCGATGTACCTGGCCAAGGCGCTGGGCGGCAACTGCTGGGAGTTTGCCCGGGAGTCCGTCGGTGAAACCGTGGCGTGATGCGGCGCGATCGCCCCGGGGCCGGGCTGACCTATAATCACGGCACCTGCCGGCGATGGCGCAACCGCGCCGGCATCCCCAACTCATGAGGTGAAACATGGCACGGATGGTTAATTGTGTGAAGCTCGGCCGCGAGGCTGAAGGTCTGGATGTTCCGCCGCTTCCCGGCGAACTTGGCAAGCGCGTCTTCGAGAACGTCTCGAAGGAAGGCTGGCAGCAATGGGTGCGGCATCAGACGATGCTGATCAACGAAAACCGTCTCAACCTGATGGATGCCCGGGCCCGCAAGTATCTGGCCGAGCAGATGGAGCGCTACTTCTTCGGTGGCGGTGCCGACCAGGTGAGCGGCTACGTTCCGCCCCAGCAGTAAGCACGGTTCGACGGCCGGCGGTGATGCCGGCTGGTGCGCACAGACGGCCCCGTTTCGGGGCCGTTGTCATTTGGGCGGTGGTCGGTTGTCGGACTGGCCGTTCTCGATGGCGTACAGCCAGGCGAGCAGTTCGGCCACGGCCACGTAGAGTTCGGGGGGAATCCGGGCGTCCAGGTCCACCTGCATGAGCAGGGCGACGAGCTCGGGGGATTCGTGGACGTACACCCCGGCATCCTTGGCCCGGTTGATGATTTCGGCGGCGATCAGGCCGCGGCCCTTGGCCACCACGGTCGGGGCGGATTGCCCGGCGGTGTAGGCGAGGGCGACCGCCTCGGCACGTTGCTCGCCGGGGTGCTCGGGGCGGTTCACGGGGTGCTCCGGCGTTCTGCGACGAGGCCGGTGAAGGGGACGTTGGCGGCGGCAAGGGCGTCGGCCAGGCGCTGCTGGCCGGCGTCGAGGGCGTCGCGAGCGGTGTCGCTGTCGGTGATCAGGCGCATGGCCACGCCGGCCGGGGTGAGGTGGAGGCGGGCCTCGACGCCGCCCAGGCCCGGCAGGGTGAGGCGCAGGGTGGTGTTCCAGTAGGGCTCGGCGCCTTCTTCCGCTGCGGCGCGATCCTGCTCCGGGTCTTCGATCTCCCATTCCATCATCTGCCCGGGCCACACTTGGCCCTGCCACACCATGTGCTGGGTGGCGATGGCGTCGAGCTGCTGATGGACCAGCGGCAGCAGGCGTTCGGGGATGGGCGACGGGCTGTCGGCGGCGGGGCGCGAGGTGGCAGCAGCGGCGGTGTCGGCCGATGCGGCGTTGCCGGTGCTGGGGGGCGCGGCCGAAGCGCTGGCCTGGGTTGCGGTGAGGCGGCCCTGGGGCTCCTGCTTCAGGCTGGCGGTGTCGATCTGCCCGGAGAGCCAGCGGGCCTGGTGGGCTTCGTAGAACAGCCCGCTCTGGCTGACCGCGTTGCCGAGTCTGGCGGCGAGCTGGGCGGCGCCGGTGCCGGCGGTGGGCGGCGATGCGAGCAGGGGTTCGCCACCGGCGAGGCTGGCGGTTTCGGGGGCGGGCTGGCCGGTGAGGAGAAAGCTGATCAGCTTGCCGGCCTGGCTGAGGGCCGGGCGGCTGGCGGCGGCTGCGGCGTCGGGTGTCGGCTGGGCGAGGGTGGCGAAGACCGCCCGGGGCGTGACGTGGCTGACGACCAGTTCGAGGGTGTCGCCGGCCTTGACGGACTGGGGCAGGGCCAGGGTGACTTCGCGCCCGTCGACCCGGGCGAGGAAGGTGTTGTCGGCGCTGGTGGCCTGGAGATTGGCGACGATGCGCTGGCCAGGGGTGAAATCGGGGAGGTGGTTCGAGATGCCCTTGACGCGGGCCAGGGGGGCGACGGTGGGTTCGCCCTGAAAGAAACTGGCCTCGGTGAGCATCCGGAGGCGGGCAGCGAGATCGCCGGGAATCATGACGGCCTCGTCAGCCCGCCTGCACTGGATCAGGCGTCGCCGTCGTTGCCGCCGTAGGCGTTGCGCAGATTGCGTTCGCGCACGCCGCCGGAGAGCATCTGGCGGACGCTGTCCATCCACGGTTCGGTGTGGACGCGGACTTCCTTGTCGTCGTCGAGGATGCGCCGGATCAGGGCAATCTTGCGGGCGCGCTCGTCTTCGGACATGCGTCGGGGGCGGCTGGGGAAGGCCAGGGCCTCTTCGACGCCGATGCGGTCGCGCAGGGAGGCGACCTGCTTTTCAAGACGCGTCAGGCGATCCCAGTCGTTGGCGCGCGCCGCATCCACCATTTCGGTGGAGTAGTTGCTCATCTGTTCCAGGAGGGCGAGGGAACTCATGAAGATGTCTCCGGCAATCTAACGGTCTGCCTGGTCGGAATTGCCGATGGCGGCCCAGGCGTCTTTCAGTTCGGTGAGCAGTTGAGTGACTTCGTCCATCGCGGGCCGGCTGTTGTGCAGGTTAGCGTAGAGAAGTCGCTGTGTCATGTAGTCGTAAAGGGAAGCGAGGCGCTGGGCGAGTTCGCCGCCGGCCTCGTAGTCGAGACTGACCTTGAGTCCGTTCAGGATGATTTCGATGGCCTTCGAGATCGCCGTGCCCTTGCCGGGGACGTCCTTGTTCTCGAGGGCGATGGCGGCCGTCCCGACCTGCAGGATGGCGCCGTCGAAAAGCATGAGGATCAACTTGTGGGGGTCGGCGGTGGAAACGCCGGTTTCGACGCCTACTGCGCTGTAGGCAGCAGCGCCGCGACGGGCCGCGAGTCCAAACGACATGTAGTTGCTCTCCGGTCGGGGTTAGTTGCTGGCCATGCTGCTGAGAAGGCTCAACTGCTGTGACAGGTAACTGCTGGTGGTCGTCATGCTGGTCATGCTGGTGTCGAGCGCGGTGAACTTGGCGCGGTAGGTCTTTTCGATCATGGTCAGGCGCGTCTCGAAGGCGTCGATCTGATTGCCCATGGATTTGATGCTGCTGTTCAGGCCGTCGGTGCGGCTGGCGATCACCCCGTTGCTGGCAAGCAGGTTGGTGGTGGTCGTCTTCATCGTGCTGCCGAAGGCGCCGATCACTGCGGCGGTGGCCGAAAAGTTGGCGCTGGCCGCCTTGTCGAACTTGGCGCTGTCGATCTTCAGGCTGCCGTCGGTCTGAAAGGCGATGCCGATGTCGCTGAGGGTCTTGTAGGTGGCGCCGCTCAGGGACGCGGGAACGCTGCCGATGGTGTTGCGCACCTGGGACTGGATGCTGCGCAGGGTCGAGTCGCCGTTGAGCACGGCAGCCGTCTTGGTGCTGGCGTTGTAGGCGCCCAGGTTTTTCAGCGAGGTGTTGAGGCTGTTGTAGGCGTTGATGAAGGTGTCGAGCTTGCTCTTCAGGTCGGTGTTGTCGCGGGTGACGGAGAGGGTGGTGGTGCCGGTCTTGGTGAGCTCGAGGTTCACCCCGTCAATGGCGTTGGTGATCGAGTTGCCGCTGGTGGCGATCGACACGCCCTGGATCTTCACCGCCGCGTCGCTGGCGGCAAGGGTCTGGTTGAAGGCGCTGGAGGCGGCGATCGGCGAGCCCGGTGCGGCAGCGTCGATGAAGGTGGCGGTGCCGCCGATGGTCACCGCGTTGGCGGTGCCGCCGGACGTGGCGGTGAGCAGCAGGTTCTGCTTGCCGCTGGTGTCGGTGACGATGGAGGCGCTCACGCCGGGCTCGGCCTTGTTGATGGCGTCGCGCACGGCCGCCAGGGTGTTCTGGCTGCTTTCCAGGGTGACGGTGGTGGTCGTGCTGCCCTTGGTGAAGGTGAGCGTGCGGCTGCTGTCGGTGCCGAAATCGAGCGCCGCGTCGCCGGCGGCGAAGGTCTTGCCCAGCGCGTAGCGCTGGCTGGTGGCCAGGGCGGTGACTTCGAGGGAGTAGCTGCCGGCAACGGCCGAGCTGGTCGTTGTTGCCGTTGCGATGGTCGAATCGGCAAGAGTTGCCTTATAGGCGGACAAAGATGCCGTTGCCGTGCTGCCGGTTGCCGGTGTCAGTGCCTTGGCGGCGGTCTGCAGGGTGGACAGGGCGCTCTTGAGCGTGCCGAGGGCGGAGATCTTCGATTCGTAGCTGCTCTGGCGCGACTGGAGTTTCGTAAGGGGCTGTTTTTCAACAGACATCAGCGAACTGACGAGCGATTCGACGTTGATTCCCGAGCCGACTCCAGCTGATGAGATTGTGGCCATGATGGACCCCTTGTGGTGCGGTGAAGCGATTGACGGAAATTACGACCGCACCCCGGAAAACTTGAGTGTGGTCGCGTGTTGTCAGTTGGAATGCATTAGTTGTGCCAGGTTCAGCTGTCCGGCATGCGGCGGCAAAAAAAATCCCACCGCGAGGGTGGGATCAAATCTGCGCCAGGGGAGGGTCTGGCGGCTTGGGGTGTCCGGATCAGGCCTGCTGCTTGACGAGCAGTCCCTGCAATTTGTCGAGCGCCTTGGCGATGGCCAGCACCTCTTCCGACGGAATCTGCCGAATGAGCTTTTTGGACTCGGTGTCCACCACCTTGACGATGGAGACGCCCAGGTCTTCGTCGATGGAGAACTGCAGGCTGTTGGCGGTCTGCTTGATGACGTCCTGGATCTGCTTGACCGCCTGGTTGAGTTGTTCGTTGCTCGGGGGCGCGACCTTGCCGGTCTGGGCGGTGCTCTGGGATGCCTGAACCGCACCGGTGCTTGCGGCGTTCTCGGTTGCACGGGAGGCGCCGGCGCCCGTCGAGGCATTGACGGGTGGCACATACTGCGCGCTGCTTGTGCCGACTGGCTGGATGCTCATGCTCATCTCCCCCTTGTGCTGGCGGCGCCGCCGCCCTGTGGGCGGCCGCGCACGTCAGGGTTACGTCTGTATCGCGTTACTGGAGCAGGGACAGCACGTTGTTCGGCATGCTGTTGGCCTGCGAGACCATCGCGGTGCCTGCCTGCTGGAGGATCTGGGCGCGGGTCATGTTGGCGGTTTCCTTCGCGAAGTCGGCATCCATGATCCGGCCGCGGGACGCCTGGGCGTTTTCGGAGGCAACCGACAGGGTCTGCACGACCGAGCTGAAGCGGTTCTGAACGGCACCCCAGGTGGCGCGGGCGGTGTTCAGGTTGTTGAGCTGGGTGTCAATGCTTGCGATCGCTGCGGTGGCGGCGCCAACGCTCGTCACGGCGCCGGATACGGCGGCGGACACGCCGGACAGGGAAACCGCGCTGCCCTGGACTGTGATGGTGTCGGTGGTGGCATTGCCGGCGCCAACCTGGAAAGTCACGGCAGACGACAGGTTGAGCACGTTCTGGCCGTTGAAGGTGGTGCCGCCGACGACGCGCTGGATTTCCTGTTGCAGCTGCTGGAATTCGGTGTCGAGGTTGGCCTGGTCACCCGAGGTGTAGGTGCCGTTGGCAGCCTGGACGGCCAGTTCGCGCATCCGCTGCAGGTTGTCGGTGACGGCCTGCATCGCCGATTCGGCGGTCTGCGCCATCGAGATGCCGTCGTTGGCGTTGCGGATCGCAACGTCGAAGCCCTTGGCCTGGGAGTTCATGCGGTCGGCAATCGCCAGACCGGCAGCATCGTCCTTTGCGCTATTGACGCGCAGGCCTGACGACAGGCGTTGAACCGAGGTCGCCAGGCTGGCCTGGGACGTGGAAAGGTTGCGTTGCGCATTCAGCGACATCGCATTGGTGTTGATAGTGGCAGCCATTTTGGTTCTCCTTAATTCCGTTCAAGATAAGCGACGAGGCTTAACTTTGGTTCGCCTTGCCCGGTGTGTGTAAGGCAACCGCCGTTGAATTCATTAACGGAGTTGGCTGGCGCTACTTTAGAAGAAATGTTGACATTTTCGTTTTTGTGTGCTTTGCATTTTTTCTGCGGATTACCGCTTGGCTTTTGATAGCGGCTCAGAAAATCAAAGCTTTAGCACCAAAAATCACGAACCGGCGCGGTTTTCCGGCCGGTTGTCGATATGCTTTTGGGGTGGGGGCGATGCCCTTCAGGGTCCGTAGGCCGCAAACCAGCTTGTGGCGTGGTTTTCGAGGATGTAGCCGTCGCGCACCCAGGCCTGCAGCAGGTGCCCGGCGTGCTGCAGCGCGGCAGGGTCGGCGAGCTGTTCGCGGATCGTGCTGATCCACTTTTCGGGTTCGTTGGGCAGGCGGGTGACCGGGGCGTTCTGGTAGGGATAGATGTCGGTGCAGATCACCGGCCAGCCCATCGCGCCGTATTCGAGCAGGCGCAGGTTGCTCTTGCACTCGTTGAAGGCGTGGATTTCGAGCGGGGCGATGGCCAGGTTGAGGTCGAGCCGGGCCAGGGCCTGGGGATAGGTTCGGAAATCCTGCACGAAGCCGTGGGATTCGCGGACGAAGGGCTTGAGGGGCTCGGGGCACATGCCCATGAAGATCCAGTCCACCTCGTCGGCCAGGGCTTCGACCACCGGGTAGATGAGTTCCAGATCGCCCAGATGCTGCTGGGCGCCGGCCCAGCCGACGCGGGGCTTCTTGCGCGGCAGGCGCGGCGGGGCGACGTCGTTCCAGAGGGCGCCTTCAAGGCAGTTGGGCATGATCCGGATGTCGCCGATCATGTCGGCGCAGATGTCGGCCAGCGGGCGGGTGCTGACCACCAGCCGGTCGGCGAGGCCGAGGGTGCGGCGCAGGCGCGGGCGGGCGTCCTTGAAGCCGGCCTTGTAGAAGGAGTTCTTCTTGGGCAGCGCGGTGATGAGGTCGTCGATGGTGATGATGCGCCGCACCTGGGGCATGAAGCGCTTGTAGGCTTCGAGGGCGTCGGTCTGCGGGTCGTCGAGCGGCTGGTGCATGATGATCGCGTCCGGCGCGGCGCGGGCCAGCTCGACGGGCGACAGGATGCGCACCGAGAAGGCCTTGGGCGGTTCGCAGATCATGGTCTGGGCGAGGCCGGCCTGGCCGATGGCGCGCAGCGGGGCGCGCAGGCGGTATTCGCCGGCGCCGCCGGTGAGCGGCACGCCGAGGATGCGCGGGCGGTCGTGGAAGTGGGTGTCCCAGTCGATGGGGGCCACGTGCTCGGGCTTGAAGGGATCGGCGAGGCTCAGGTTGCGGTTGTAGGCCGGGTCGTGGGCGAGCTTCGGCAGCCAGCGCTCGAGCAGGCGGTCGTTGGCGGCCATGGCGCCGAGCAGGTCGGCGAGCATGCCGTCGGGCTTGCGCTGGCGGGCCTTGAGGGAGATGGCGTCGAAGTGGACCAGCATCGAGTAGGGCGTCCACACGATCTTGCTGCCGGCTTCGCGGGCACGCAGGCACAGGTCGAGGGTGCCGTGGGAGAGCGGGAAGCCTTCGGCGTCGATGCCGCCGAGCTGATCGAACAGGCTGCGCCGCACGAGCAGGGCCGAGCCGCACACGGCGCTGACGTTCTGGTCGCACAGGGCGCGGGCCATGTAGCCCGGATCGGTGATCTCGAGGTCGTTGTTCCAGGGGCTGCCGGCGCTGCCGCGCAGGCCGAGCACCCAGCCGGTGTGCTGGACCTTGGCGGTTTCCGGGTAGGTGAGGCGCGGGCCGATGATGCCGACTTCCGGTCGCATGGCGATGTCCATCATGCGGACGAGCCATTCGTCCTGCACGACGTGGGTGTCGTTGTCGAGGAACAGCAGGTAGTCGCCGTGGGCGGCGGCGGCGCCGGCGTTGGCGCCGCGGGCGTGGCTGAACTCGCCGGGGCAGGCCACGACGCGGCAGCGGCCGGCCCAGCGGGCTTCGGTCGCGAGGCCGCGCAGGTAGGCGACGGCGTCGGGGTCGGTGCTGTCGTTGTCGACGATGACGAGCTCGTAGTTCGGGTAATCGGTGCGGGTGGCGATGCTGTCGAGCAGCGGACGCAGGTATTCCTCCCGGTCGCGGGTCTGGATGACGATGCTGACGAGGGGCGCGTCGGCCCAGCGGTACTGCACGCGGCGGGTGCCGAAGGACGCGCCGTCGTGGATCACCGCGTCGAGGCCGTGGCGGGCGAGGTGGTCGGCGAGGGCGGCCTTCTCGGCGGCCGGGTTCATGGTGCGCGCCGAGGCCCGGGGCAGGTGGGCGAGCATCTGGTCGATGTGGCCGATGGCGGCTTCGCCGGCGTGGTCGAGCACCCGCAGGGCGAGGTCGTAGTTTTCGGCGCCGCTGTGGCTGCCATAGCGGCCGGCGGCCAGGAAGGCGTCCTTGGCGACCACCACGAAGCTGCCGAAGTAGGCCTGGGCCCGCAGCAGGTCGAGGTTGAAGTCGGGCTTGAAGCAGGGCTGGCTGTAGCGGCCGTCGGGTTCGCGGGTGTCCTCGTCGGTGTAGATGAGGCGCCAGTCGGGGCGGATGTTGATGTAGTCGGCGACGACCTGCAGGGTGTGCGGCTCGAAGGTGACGCCCGGCTCGATGCGGGCCAGCCAGCTGCCCGGCGAGGCGGCGGCCATCTCACCCAGCACGTAGTCGATGTGGGCGGCGTCGCGCAGGGCGAGCCACTGCAGGTTGGGGATGTCGCCCAGGCCCTCGGGCGTGGGCAGCACGGTGGCGACGGTGAGCAGCCACTCGGGGTAGAGCTGCGCGGCGAGGCTGTCGAGGGTGTCGGCGAGGAGGTTTTCCTCGCCCGGATGGACGGCCATCAACAGGTGGATGCCCGGGCGGGTCTTCCAGGTGAGCACCATGCGCTCGGCGAGGAGCTGGGCGTCGATCTCCTGCAGCGTGCGGCGGGCGCGCCAGGTTTCGTAGAGCTTGGAGAGTTCGTCCTCGGCCTTGTCGGGGAGCGGGCGTTTGCGTGGGGGACAACGGGTGGCAGCGCGCTGAGTCTCGCGCACCAGATCAGCAAGATCGTCCCAGAAGCGAGTTTCGAGTTCCTGATAGCGTCGGTCGAGTTCCGGCAGCGCAGCCCGGGCTGCCGCGAGCGTTTCGGGCGCGTCACCGTCGGTCAGGCCCAAGTCCAGGCCGAGGTGGGTGCCCCACGGCTTGGCCGGATTGAGGAAGCTGCTGGGAAGCTGCACGACGGGGCAACCGCAGAGGCGGGCTTCCATCGTGACGGAGGTGTTTTCGAAGCAATACAGGTGCGTGCTGCGGCGCAGGAGTGCGGCGAGTTCTTCGTGGGTCGCCGGAAAATCCTTGGTGATGACCGTGCAGCGATCGGCCAGCTCGGCGTGTTCCCGCTGTCCTTCCCGGTAGCGCCCGAAATAGATGCAGGCACCACTTCGTTGGTCGTCGTCGGGATTGTCCCTGTTGTGGAAGAGCGAGGTGTCCACGGGGGGGAGATACAGCGTGCCAATCGCGTTGGGCACGTATTCCCGCAATTCGTCGGAGTGAATCCAGAAGAGGTCGGTGTTTGCGTAGGCGGGCTTTTCGCCGAGTACGCCGGGGCGGTTGAGGATGTAGCGCACGACCACGTCGCAGTCGAGCGGGTTGGCGCCGACGATCTCGGGGTAGATGGCGATCGGACGCAAACCGGCTTCTTCGTGACGGGCGCGGACCGCGTCGGTTAGCAGGGGGGTGTTGAGCCTTGGATTGACGACCTGTGTGGTGAGGTAGGCTTCTTCGCCAAGCCGATTGAGCGTGTCGCAGATCTGGTGCATGACCCGAATGCCGGCCGACGTCCGCACGTAGTCTGGTGCGAACACGTAGTACGGATGGCGGCGCCTGGCGTAGAGGCTGGGGGGGCTTGCGGGCATGGTGGCGGTCTGGTTGGGCGGAGCGTGCTCCGCTGACGGGTTTCGGGTTTCTGTTTAGCGGGTTTCGAGGACGGAGATACCGCTCCACCAGTATTCGGCGGTCTGGCCGAGGTGAGCCCGCCGGTTGAAGGTGAGGTCGTGGCCGTAGGCCTCGAAGTGATAGCCGATGCCGGGCTTCTCGCCTGCGAGGCCGGTGAGCCACAGGAGCGGCGGGTAGCCGTCGGTGCGCAGCAGCAGGTCGGGCACGCCCACGAAGGCGGCGGCGGTGTCGAAGCCGCCGGCGAGCAGGAGGTGATCCGGCAGGCTGGCGATCTGCTCGACCGCTGCGGGCAGGGAGTATTCGGTGAGGCAGGGGAAGTACAGCCCGACCACCTCGTCGTTGCCCATCGCCTCGATCAGCCGCTCGTGGCGCGAGCCGGGCTGGACGGTGAGCTTGCCGGCGAGGCCGAGCTTGACGTGGTTGGTGAAGCGCTCGGCCGGGAAGGCCTCTTCAAAGCTGCGGGCGACGGCGGGCAGGTAGCCTTCTTCCATCAGCGTGCCGATCTCGGTGACCGGGGTGCGCGGCACGATGAAGGGCACGGCGAGGCCGTTGAGGAGCCCGGCAGTGGCCGGATCGGCCGCCAGGCGGGCGCGGATCGCGTCGATGCGGCGGGTGAAACTGTCCACATCCAGGCCCTTGCCGGCGCCCAGGTGGCGACCCAGGCGGGCCAGGATGGCGGCGGGATCGACAGCCGGCGTGCCGAGGCGGAAATAGCGCCGCGACTGCCGGTGCGCCGGCGACTGGACCGCGGTGGGCAGGCAGCGGCCGAATTCGTCGAAGGCGGCGGGGGCGAGGGTCGTCGTGCTCATTTTTCGTCCTGCAGCGAGTCGTTGTCGGAGAAGCCCTTGCCCCAGGGCAGGGGCAGGTGGGTGGCGCCCTTGGTGCGTTCGGTGTGGATCTTGATGAACTGCGGGTCTTCGCCGATCAGGCAGTCGGGGCGGTGCGGTCCGAGCCAGGGGTTGCGCATGCCGCGGTCGAGGATCTCCTTGAGGGAGTTCTGGCGCAGGTTGCCCAGGGAGAAGTCGATGTACGGGCAGGGGGTGATCTCGGCGGTGGAGGTGACCGTGATGATGCCCTTGACGGTGATGCAGCCCTTGAACGAGCCGTAGGAGGGTGTCATGTGGGTGAACACCGGGTAGCTCTTTTCGAGCTCGCGCACCACGTCGGCGTCTTCCTTGTCGATGACGAATTCGGGGTGGTCGGTGCACGAGCCGGTGGGCTTGGCGTAGGACACGTACAGTCCGATGCCCTTCGACTTGGCGAACTCGCACATCTGGCGGAACTCGTCGCTCTTGCCGCGGCCGCGCACCAGCACGGTGGACAGGATCAGGTTGAGGCCGGCTTCCAGCGAGGCGTCGATGGCGCGCATCACCCGCTTGTAGGAGCCCGGCTTGTTGCGGAACTTGTCGTGCTCGGCCTCGATCATGCTGTCGAGGGACAGCTGGACCTTCTCGACGCCGATGGCCTTGAGGTGCCTGGCGCGCTCCAGGTCGAGGAACCAGCCGTTGGTGTCGGTGATGACGTAGTGGCGGTCCGGGTCGATGGCTTCGACGACGGCGTCGAAATCCTTCATCACCAGCGGTTCGCCGCCGGTGATCACGAAGCGGGCGAGGCCCAGCTCGTCGGCTTCCTTCGACAGGCGGCGGATGTCGTCCAGGTCGATCTTCTGGCGCTCGTCCTTGATCTTGAAAACCTTCTCCAGGTGCCGGTCCATGTAGTACTCGGCGGAGCAGTGGGTGCACTGGAAGTTGCACAGGTAGCTTTTTTCCAGACGGATGATCGGGCTGATCTCGCCGCGCTCTTCCATCTCGGCGACGCGGGCGAGCTTGGCGGCGACGTGGGGCTTCCGGGACGCGAGATCGTTGCGCTTCGCAGCTTCGGAGGCGGTGAGGCCGGGGTCTGCAGTCAGGATGGCGGTCATGGTTCGAATCTCGTTTTGGCGTCGGGAGCCGGACACGACGCGCCGGGTGCCGACAGGCTGTTGGGGCTTGCGCGGTTTTTCGGGGGCTTGGCGGGGCACGCCTGGATCCGGGAAAAACGCGGTGGTGTCGGCACTTACGGCTTGTTGTCCGCTTTCTGAAGGGCACGATGCCATTTCAGGGTCTGGCTACGGATTGTGCGATTTGGAAGGCCAGAGGCATGGCCGGAATAGGGGGAGGACGGCGGCCTAATTCCGGCTTTCGGCGCAGCGGGCGGTGAGCCGGATGGCCTCGTCGAGGGGCGTCCACAGGTCCAGCCCCAGCTCGCTACGGGCCCGGGCGATGCTGGGCAGGTAGATGTTGCGGGTGGGCAGGCCCGTGGTCTGGCCGAGGATGCGCACGGGCTTGCCCGGTGCAACGACGCGGCCGACGCGGCGGGCCAGATCCCCGATGGTGACGGCTTCATCCGAGCCCACGTTGTAGGCACGGCCGTTTTCGCCCCGCACGAGCAGGGTGAGCAGCCACACCACCAGATCGCCGGCGTACATGTAGGAGCGCACCGGCGTGCCGTCGCCGCCGACGGTGATCGCTTCGCCCCACAGGGCATCGCGGATGAAGTTGCCGATGGCGTAGTGCAGGTCGAGCGGCAGGTGCGGGCCGACGAAGGAGAAGCAGCGCGCGGTGCTGTACGACAGGCCGTGGCGGTCGGCGTAGGCGGCGCAGAGGAATTCGGCGGCGCGTTTGGCTTGGCCGATGGCGACGTCCAGGTTGTCGGCCGCCGGGGCGACCGGGTAGTCCTCGGTGTAGGCGTCGTGGCCGGGCAGGAGCGGGCCGTAGAAGGCGCCAGAGCCGAGCATCAGCAGGCGCGGGATGCGCCGCTCGGCGGCGAGGTCCAGCACCCCGCGGGCGCCCTGGAGCGTGGTGTCGAACTTGGTGAGCGGGTCTTCCTGCCGGTGGAAGGTGGCGGCGGCCGAGGTGGCGGCGGCGTGGATCAGGTGGGTGAAGTCGCCGGCGGGAAAGTCGAAGTCGCGCACGTCGCCGGGGTGAAAGCGGATCGCCGGGCTGGTGGCGACTTCGGGCGCGTGGGCGAGGAAGCGGGCCGGATCGCGGCTGAGGGCGGTGACGCGCAGATCGAGGCCGAGGGTGTCGTTGGCGCTGGCCAGGGCCGGCAGCAGCCAGCGTCCGAAGTAGCCGGTGCCGCCGGTGATGAAGATGCGCGCGCCGCGCAGGGCATCCCAGCCGTTGCCGAAGCGGGCGACGGCGGTGTCGATCTCGGCGGCGAAAAGCGGCGCGGCGGTCATGGCGTCAGCTTGCCCGGCCGCCCATGGGCGCGCGGCGTTTCTCCGGCATGGTGTCGGGCGGCAGGGTTTCCAATGTTGCTGCGAGGGCATCGAGCGTCGCCGTGGGCTCCATCTGGTAGTGATCGCGCCACTTGGGTGAGTCGAAGATCATCACGCGCAGGGCGTCGTGTAGGGCCGTGAGGAATCCCTTGCGGAGCGGATTGATCTCCGGGCCTGTTTCGGTGCTGGCGAGCATGTCGATGGCGGTCTTCACCAGGCCGTTGTCGGTGAGAAGCCGGCCCACTTCGTTCACCTTGACCAGGTAGCGGGTCACATCGTCGAAGAGGTCGTGGTCGTCGTAGATGTAGTCGTATGTGCGAATGGCTTCCTGGATGAGGCGTCGTCGTTCGGCGGTCTGGGTGAACTGGCTTTTTTCGTGGATGCGGTAGTAGCCGAGAGGCGCATCGACCACGTAGGCGGGGCCGGTGGTGGCGAGGCGCGCCCACATGTAGTGATCGACGAAGCCACCGCGGAGGCTGACGGAGTCGTTGCCCCAGAAGCGGGAAATGTGGCGGTCGAAGCCACCTACCGCGTCGAAGTTGGCACGGCGGAACACGGCGAAGGACTGGATGATCCAGCTCGTGAAGCACAGGGGGCCCATGACCTGCTGCACGCCGGTCGGGAGGTTCGGCCGGTATTGGTGCGTGCCCTCGACCGCTACCCCGTTGATGAGGCGATAGAACAGGCTGTAGCCGAACGCGCATTCGGGATGCCTGGCAAGGCCGTTGGCAAGTACCTCGGTGAGGAAATCCGGATGCAGGACGTCATCCACGTGCATCTGGAGCACGTACTCGGCGGACGTCATTCGATACGCGATGTTGGCCGAGGCAATGTGGCCGACGTTCTGCTCATTGCGGTAGTAGCGGATGCGTGGGTCGCGATCGAGCCAGTCGGCCATGGCCTCGGCGGTGTCATCGGTGGAGGCGTTGTCGATCACCAGCACCTGGAAGTCGCGGTAGCTCTGGTTGCGGATCGAGCGCAGGGAGTCGTTGAGGTGATGGGCAC
>NZ_CALAYQ010000067.1:0-4612 GCF_937894855.1 uncultured Zoogloea sp. | reverse complement strand
GCAACACCCAGGGCGTGCTCGACGGCGACCTGGACGGCTTCATCCAGGCCAGCCTCAAGCAGGGCGTCTGAAAAGCATCTCTTGCAAGGAGTTACCGATGCGTCTTTCCAAACTCGCAATCAGCCACTACAAGAGTCTTAGCAATATTGAGCTGAACGAAATTCAGCCGATCACGGTTTTGGTCGGATGCAACGGCGTTGGAAAAAGCAACATCACCGACGTGCTGCGTTTCCTGCGCGATGCGGTCAGTCAAGGTCTCGACCATGCAGTCAGTACCCGTGGAGGCATCGGCCTGATAAGGCAATACTCACCCAGCAAGCCCTTCCGCATTACTTTCGAGTTTGGCTTTGTGGATGACGAACACCCCGAAACAAACGCTGAATATAACCTTTCGATCACCAGCTTACGCGAAGGTGATTTCCGTGTGGAACACGAATCAGCCCGATGGGGAGAAGCCACCGAGTTCTACATTGACGACGAGGGAGTGATTGAGAGACAAGACATCAAGAGTGCATCATTTTCACGCAACGCAGACGGAAAAGTGCGGTTTACAATCGAAGGAGAAGTAATCAACCTTCTCAGCCGAAGCGAATTTCCGCCCGACGGCCTGGCTATTGGTCAACGTTTCTTTTCAGATCAAATTGGCGTCAGCGGAAGTTTCGGGGGAGTCGAGCTAAGAGACTTTATTAGCAACATCCGCTTCTCATCTGTTTACCCAAACACACTACGGCAACCAGCACACCCAGACACCGACCCACTATTGAAGGAAAACGGTGCAAACTGGTCATCAATCCTTCGCAGCCTTCGAAGAACGACTCGTGGCAAGCAAGCCCTTGAGCAGATCAAGGAAATGATGCAAGTGGTCATGCCCCAACTCGAAGATATCTCCACTCAAGCAGTCGGCGGCTTTATCCATCCGCGTTTCAAAATCAAGGAGCGGAATGGTAGGTCGCACTATTTTGACCCATCTCAGATATCGGACGGAACCCTCCGCATTCTCGGAATTCTGCTCGCACTCTATAGCACCCCGCATGCCAGCCTAATGGTTATAGAAGAACCCGAGCAAACGGTAAATCCTGCTCTACTGGCGATATTAGTCGATGCATTCCGGGAGGCATCTGAGCGCACCCAACTATTTATCACCAGCCACAGCCCACATTTGGTTGATTTTTTTCCTGTTGAGAATATTTGCGTCGTCACAATGAATGACGGCGAAACACAAATTTCCGAAGTTCGAGCAAGCCAACAGGCGGCTATCAAAGATCACCTGCTAACGCTGGAGCAAATTATGTCTGCGGAGGGACTGTTACCGGAGGATAGGCAATGAGACGTCTACTCACGATTGTAGAGGGGGACGGAGATGTCCGAGCTATTCCAGTGCTGATTCGTCGCATACTAGCGGAAAATGAAGTCTTCGACGTAGTAGTTCTTCCGACTCAACGCCGCGGAGAATACCCAACCGTCTCTAAACATTTCGACACTTTCTTTCTCGCTGCAACAAAGGAGAATGCCCCTATCCTCTGGGTTATGGATTTCGATGCCAAGGGCTACGAATGCCCTTACGCGGAAGCAAACAAACTAATTAATCGAGCGCTAGTGCTGCGCCCTGGATGGCCAGTAAAAATCGCCTTCTTGGTCAAAGAGTACGAAAGTCTCTTTCTCTACGACGAGAACGCAACCCGCCGGGTTTTTTCGGATATTGCGAAACAGGTTGAGTTCCCAGCAAACCCTCAGGAGATTAGAGGCGCCAAAGAATGGTTGAGCGCACATCGACCGCGAGGCATGGCTTACAAAGAGACTGTTCATCAAGAGAAGATTACAGCTCACCTCGACTTGAAGCTGTTGCGTGAGCGTTGCCGCGATTTCGTCCATCTAGAGAAAGCTACGCTTCACCTAGTTGATTCCGAGATTCCCAACTAACGTGCGAATCCTCCTGTATCTCAGCTCCCTTCTACTGCTGCCAGTCGGCGTCGGCATGCTCGTCATGACCATTGCCCTTGAAGACCAGCCGCTGGTCACCGCCAGCGACGAAGTCTCGGCCGCTTCAATCTCCCGCGCCCGGGACATCCTGCGCCGCAACGACCCACGCCGCCTCGCCCCCAACACCACCCGCGACGTGCGCCTCGCCGGCAGCGATCTCGAAGCCCTCCTCAACTTTGCCGCTCGCCGCGGCATCCGCGGTGCCGCCAGCCTCGACCTGCGCCAGGGCGGCGCCGACGTGCGCTACACCGCCACCCTTCCGCGCCTGCTGGCCGATCTCGGCGTCGGGCGCTTCGTGAATGTCGAGGCCAGCCTCGGTGCCAGCGGCGGCAGCCAGATCGACATCGAGCAGGTGCGCATCGGCCGCATCCCGCTGCCCGGCGCGCTGTTCGAGGCGCTGCTTGCGCAGTACATCCGCCACACCGATCTCGCGCCCGAAGTCGCGCTGCTCAAAAGGACCATCTCGAAGGTCGCCATCACCCCGGCCGACGTCACCGTCACCTACGTGTGGCAACCCGAGCTCCTCGACTCCGCCCGCAACCTCGCCCTGAGCCCGGCCGACCAGCAGCGCCTCGCCGCCGCCCAGCGACTGTTTGTCGACACCCTCGGCCACGCCGCGCCTGGCAGCCGCAAGGTCGCCCTGGCCGACGTGCTTGGCCCGCTGCTCCAGCAAGCCAGCCAGCAGCCGGGCGCCGACCGCGCCCAAGCCTACCGGGACGTGCTGCTGGTGGCCGCCCTGCACCTGTCCGGGCGCAACATCAGCGTGCTCATCCCCGACGCCACCCGCTGGCCCAAGCCCCGGCCGGTCACCCTCACCCTGCGCGAGCGGGGCGATCTCGCCCAGCACTTCGTGATCTCCGCCGCCATCGCCGCCCAGGCCGGCGCGCCCCTCGCCAAGGCCATCGGCCTCGACAAGGAGATCGACGACGCCCAGCGCGGCAGCGGCTTCTCCTTCGTCGACCTCGCCGCCGACCGGGCCGGCACCCGCCTCGGCCAGCTCGCCGCCCGAAGCCCCGAGCGCCTCGCCGCCGCGGTCGCCGCCGGCCTCACCGACGCCGCCCTGCTGCCGCCCATCGACGGCCTGCCCGAGCACATGATGGCCGACGAGTTCCGCCGCCGCTTCGGCAGCCCAGAGGCGCCCGCCTACCGGCAGATGAGCGACGAAATCGACCGCCGCATCGCCGCCCTGGCCCTGTTCCGCTAAGCCCAGGCGCGCCCATGTCCGACGTCCGCCCCGACAGCCACCTCCACGAGTTTCTCGCCCCCGGCGTCGCCGCCGACGACGTGCCCGAGCTCGCCCCGCTGCTCCACGCCCGGCCGCTGCTGGCCGCCTTCAGCACGCTGTTCCACGGCAGCGAGGCCGAGGTGCTGATGCGCCTGATGGTGCTGCGCGAGATCGGCCGCGAGAGCGAATCCCCCCGCTGGAGCCCGGATCAGCTCCGCCAGCGCTTCGCCTTCCTCGACCCGGTCAAGCTCGAAACCGCCCTGCGCCGCCTGCGTGGCAATGGCCTGCTGGAGATCGGCGAGGACAACCTCTACGCCCTCTCCGACATCGGCCGCAACGCCGTGGCCGCCATCGGCATGTTGGTCAGCTTCAGCGCCGAGGACGACCTGGAGCTGGGCTTCCTCACCGCCCAGCTGGCCGGCCTGCAGGCGGTGGGCAGCATCACCCCGGAAGCCCTCGGCCACCTGCTCGGCAAGCTCAATGATCTCGCCTGGCACTTCGAGGACGCCATCGCCTCGGGCTCCGAGTTCCGCATCGCCGACGCCCGCCGCAAACTGTCGGCCAACATGCGCTGGATCGAGAAGGGCACGGCCGTGCTGCGCGAGCTGCTGGCCGACCCCGAGGTGCCCTTCGACCTCGCCCGCGTCGCCCAGCGCATCGGTCTCGCCCAGTCGCGCCTCGCCCGGGTCGATGCGGCCTTCCAGCGCGCCGTGAACAAGATCGAAGCCCAGCGCGTCACCCTCGGCGGCTCGGGCATCTCGTCCAGCGACGTGGCCCGCTGGCTGCGCAGCCTGGATGCCCGCAAGCTCGCCGTCCTCATCGACGGAGCCCTCGCCCCGGCGCCGGAGCTCACCCTCCTCGCCGGCGGCCACGAGATCCTCGACCGGGCCGAACTCACCCTCTCCGAAGAAGCCCGCCAGATCGAGGCCGACACCGCCCTGCCGCCCCCCGAGGACGCCCCCTCAAACCGCGCCCCCGAGGCCGAAGACCTGCGCCTCCTGCAGCACTTCAGCCAGCGCCTGGCCAAACTGGCCGAGCCCGGAGCAGAGCCCGCCAGCCTCGCCCGGCTGGTGGCCGGCGGTGGCTTCCCGGCCTCCAGCTACCGCCTGTCGCTGCTGGCCCTGCTGGCCGATGGCGGCGATGGCGAATCCGGGAGTGCCGGCCCCACCGACGGCCCCATCGGCGAGTTCATGCGCCTGCCCCTCGACGTGCTGTTCGAAGCCGGCATGGTCAAGGTCGGCGAGGACGAGATCGCCCGCATGTCCGCCGGCCTCGTCGGCGCCCGCGGCAGCCTGCCCGCCCCCGAAGCCATCCCGGTCCTCGCCGACCCCGACGAACCCCACGCCCCCCAAGCCTGATGGAACAACAGATCCGGACCCTCACCGCCCGCCTGCTGGCCAGCCGCAG
>NZ_CALAYQ010000066.1:0-22586 GCF_937894855.1 uncultured Zoogloea sp. | reverse complement strand
GAGTTCAGACGTGTGCTCTTCCGATCTCCAAGGAAGGCACTTGATCCGCAAATCCGGGATTCCCTAAGGGGGTGCCCGATTTCCCGCGCTCCTCCGTCGGTGCGATGGGGGGTGCCCGTAGGGGTGCCCGCGGCGCCGGTCCCTACCTTTGGACATGTGCCAAGCGTAGATCCAAACACCGGCCAACGACTCAGCGGGGCAGCACAGCGCAAGCTCAACGCGCGCCAGCAGCAGGCTAGGGGGCTTACGCTGGGAACTTCTCACCCAGACCTCGCAGCGGTGCCAGCTCCGCCCGTATCCGGTGGCGTGGCAGCGTGTGAGGCTTGGGCCGCGTCCGTCAACCTGCGCGCGGTGCAGCTGGTGCAGCTCGGGCATGAGGCCGAGCGCGTCCGGCTCATCCGGTCCTGTGTTCGCAAGATAGGCCAGCTGCGGGTCAAGGCCCGGCGCAGCGAGAAGGCCTGCGAGCTGCGCATGCTGACCAAGCGCATCAAGGTGGACTACCTAGCGGAGCACCCGCCCACGGAGGACCCGCTGGCGTCCTGCGCGTGGTCTTACTTGCAGCTCTGCCAGGTGCTGCACCGCATCTGTACCCAGCCAGGCCTCGACCTGCAGCGCACCCAGGACCTGGTGGAAACCCTAGCCAACGCGGGGTTTGTGCCCTGCGCCGCGGCCATCGCGGAGCTTATCGACAGCATAAAAAAGGGCCGGTAGCCCATGCCCGCGCTGTCCCAGGACCGCGAGCTCGACCAGCTGCTGCAGCAGGTCAAGCCGGAGGGCCGGTACCTCGACCTTGGCATTCTGTTTCGTCGCCTGTCGATTGAGGCCGATGTGCCCATCCCGGACGACACCTATCTAACCGCAGGTGACGGCACCCGGCTGCGCGTCCGCAACACGCCCGGCGGCCTTGTCTGCGGGAGCAACCCCCCAGGTGCAAGTCGCCAACTATCCGACGGCACCGAGCTAGCCGGTATTGGAGGCCTGCGCGGAGTACTCCGGATCGAAACAGTGGCCAGCTTCGGCGGGCGCTGGGACAGCCTGACCGGTAGCTACTGCCAGCCCGCAGCCGAGGACGGCCCGCTGCAGCTTCTGGTGTTCGACCTGCAAGAGTCACAAGTAGCGTTCTGCCGTTGGTTCGCCGGTTGGTGGGCGGACTTTGTGGCCGAGCAGCCGCGCGAGCACTCCGCTGCAGTAGTGGTCGATGACCGCGGCGGCGGCAAGACGCTGATCTGTCTCATGCTGCTAATCGCGGCGGTGCTCGACCGGCCCAAGCACGCGGACGGCGCCGAGATCGTAGCGTGGGCAATCATCCGCAGCCACTCCGAGCGGGAGGAGGTGGATCGCGAGATCCGAACCTGGCTGCCCGAGCACTACTACCACTTGGTCACAAGCCCGAAGCCGTGCCTCAAACTGGCCAACGGAGCGACCATCTGGCTGCGCAGCGCCGACGACCCCGAGGTGCTAAAGCAGGGACGCGTCGACCTCGCGTGGATAAACGAGGGCGCCAAGATGGACAGCCGCGCCTTTGAAAACGCCCTGCCACGCACCAAGGATCGCGGCGGCCTGCTGTACGTAGCAACCAACCCGCCGACCCCGGCCTACCCACCAGGGGAATGGATCCAGGAGCTTTACGAGCGGTCGCTGGAAGCCACGGCCAACAACGAAGACAACCCCATCGTCTTTGTGAAGTGCTCCAGCTCGCTAAACGTGGCCATCGACAAGGCCGCAGGTGGAAGAGTCGCCACGCTGCTGCGCTGGCTTAGTCCAGAGCGCGCCGCAGCAGACGTTGACGGCCTTATCCTGCCCGTCGGTAAGTACGCATACCGCCCGCCGTACTGCGCAGCGGACCACCTGCGGGAGTTCGTGGCTGCCGAGTGGGAGCCGCAGGACATCACCAAGCAGCTGACGGCTAAGCTCTGCGGCGAGCCAGCGGAGTGGATCTTTGGCCACGATTTCCAGTTCAACCCCGGAAACGCAGCGGTAGCTATCAAGGCCTACGGCGACATGGAGCGCCCGATCTTCTGGGTCCACTCGGACTTTTTGGTCCAGGGCGACGAGGGAGAGCTCCTTACCGCCATCGAGGCCGACCTCGAATGGCTGGCGCTGTCTGAGGGCAACACGCCACGATTCAGCGCGGGCAACACGATCCACATCGGCGACCCGTCCGGCTCGTGGCAGAACTACGCGCACGACAAAGGGAAGGACAGCTTCGCCATCTTCAAGGCGCGCGGCTGGCGCTTGCTGCCGCCCATCAAGGCCAAAGACCGGGACTCAAAGCCCCCACACCCCCCGGTGCATTTGCGCATCGCTCGACTCAACGGCCTGCTGAAACAGGGCCGCCTGTTCATCGTCAAAGGACCGCTGACCGAGCAGATAGCGACCAGCCTTAAGAAGTGCAAGATCAAGCGCGGCACCCTGGGCCGGATCAAGCCCTGCGGAGATGAAGCGCACATGACCGACGCGCTCGGGTACCCGATTTGGTGGGTGCTGCCGCGAGTCTTTGGTCCAGCGCAAGCCCGCCGGGTTGCGCGCTCGCTTGGCGCTGGCTGGCGGAACCGCTAGCAAGTTGGTCCCTACCTTCTGGCGCTATGGCGCTGTCTCTCGATATCAACACCAACTTGCGCAAGTTAGCAGGCCGGGTCCTGACCGGCGTCATGCGGCGCTTTGGTGACCCGGTCGGGCAGCAGGCCTCGACAATGTTGTCGACAGCGCTGGACAACACGAAGGCCGCTGTCGCTCAGCGCAGCGCGTCCGTCCCCCCTCCGGAGGTACCCGGTACCGGCCAGAAATGGGGCGGAACAAACGTCAAAGGCAGTATCAGCCGCAAGCAGCAGCGACTCTTCAGCTCTGAGGGCGCGCGGTACGGAAAAGCTACAACGTACACCGGCCCGACTCCTGGGGCCTACTCGGCCAAGCCGGAGATCAACCTTGGGTTGATTGCCCGCGTGCATACGCACGTGGAGCGCAACGGGTACATGTGGGACAAAGCCGACCTCGACGATAGGATCGTTCGCGAACACGAACACCTGCACCCTGCGGACCGTAGCCGCCGGGCGTGGATCTTTTCTTCGCACCCCAGCATCAGGCCCCGCAACAAGACCACGCTTGCGCTGCTGGTGCGTAACGCAGTGCAGGCCGTCGTTGATGATCTTGATGGTTTTGACTCGTCGGTCTGCGAGGCCCAGATTGCCAACCGAAGCGGCGCTTGCCTGCAGGAGATTGTCTGGCGGCGACGACGGCTGCGCGTTCCCGTCAGCGCAAAGGCTGGCGTGCTGGTCGAATGCGACACGGTGGCCAGCCTAGAGACCATTCCGCTGCGAAGCGTGGCATTCGATGTAGAGAACGACCGCCCCTACGTCAACATGGGAGGGTGGGGGTGGATTGACCCGCTGACGGACCCGCGCACCGGCCAACCGTTGCGCAAGGTGGTGTACTACAAGGGCTACGGCGACGGACCTGCGCGCATGCGCGGTTACGGATTTGCAGCCCACCACCTGCACTGGCTCTCAAAGCTGAGCTGGGAAAAGTGGGCCATGCTGGCCGAGGTGTACGGCGTATCGACGCCGTACCTGCAGCCCGATTTCGGGGAGCAGATTACCGACGAGGACGAGGCGGATGGAGAGCTAGCGCTTGCGGATCTGGGCAAGGGGATCCCCGTCATGATCTCCAACAAGCTCGGAGAGATAAAGACCACGCCCACTCCGTCGGCAATCACCCCGATACATCAAGCACTTATCGGGTACTGCAACACAGGGCTTTCAAAGCTCGTGACTGGGCAGACCCTGGCAATGGAGATGGGCTCCAGCGGCTCCTACAACGCCACTGAAACCCACGCCGACCAGCAAGAAGCAGTGCAGCGCATTGACTCGCGCGGCACTGGCAATACCTACAGCGAGCAACTGTTTCGATACATCTGCGAAGTCAACGCGGCGTGCTGGGCTTACGCGTTTGCGCGCTACTGCCCCGGAGAGGAATGCACGCCCGAGGCAATTATGCAGTGCGTGCCAAAGCTGGCTTGGGACGTCAGCCGGAACGTGACCAAAACCGAACGCCTAAACATGTTCGTCACCGCGTCGGACCACGGGCTCGCTATCGATCCCGACCAGGTCTACGAGGAGTGCGGTCTGCGTCCTCCGCTTGATGGCGCGGCGCGCTTTGGCACTCCCAAGGCGGATGCCGCAGCTGCCGAGAACAAAGCCCCCGTGGAAGACAAGCCACCCACCGCAGACACCAGCACAGCTGATGGCGCGACAGACGCAGCGGAGCCAACCGAATGAACCAGCAGCTGATCACCTATGACGGAGCGCTGGAGCTGCAACCCGGCGCAGCGCGCAACGGGCGCGTCGTCCCGTTTCGGCTGGCGACCGCTGCAAAGGACCGCCACACCACGATCTTTGTCCCGACGGGTTGTCGGTACCAAAACTTCCTAAAAAACCCGGTCTTCACCTGGAATCACCAAGACGCCCTCGACACGGTGCAGCCTGAAGACGTTCTCGGGTTGGTCGTACAGCTTGAGGTCACAAGCGACGCGGTCCTGATCTGGGTCGAGTTCGACACTGCACCCAAAGCCGAGCGCTGCTTTCAAATGGTGCTCAAAGGCCTGCTGCGCGCCGTGTCTATCCGCGCAGGCGTCATCACCAAGCACCAGGAGGGCGGCGTCGATGTAATCGACGAATGGGAGCTGTACAGCGCAAGTCTTTGCGTAGTTGGCAGCAACCCAGAAGCGCTAGCGCTGCGCTCCCTACTGTCATCCGGCAAGGAGATTAACCGGATGACTCGTGACGAGCTCTGTAAAGCCCTTGGGCTTGAGCCAGGCTGCCCCCAGACCGAGCTGCTGATGGCGCTGCTCGGCAAGTGGGCCGAAGGCGATGAAGAGAAAAAGGCGCAGCTTGAGGCTGCCAAATCGGACGCGCCCGCGGCTGAAGAGGACCGAAAGCGCAGCTGCGACACCGAGGAAATGCAGCGCAAACTTGAGGGCCTGAAAACCGCCAACAAGATGCTCCAGGAGCAGGTCCGGTCGCTGCAGGCTGTCGCAGCGCCAGCCAAAACGGCTGAGCAGTTCGCTGACGAAGCGATTAAGGACGGGCGCTGGCCACTGGCCACGCGGTCTGAACTGGTGTCGCTGGCTCGGTCCGCTCCGAAAGCTGCCGAAGCTGCTGTGTCCGTGATTGATGCCGGGACTTTCAAGCCCCATCAGTCAAGCCTGCAGAGCATTGCGCAGGGTCAGAAGACCGAAGAGGTGACCCGCAAGGCTCCCAATCTCGGAAGTCATGAGCGAGCTCAAGACGACGACGGTTGCAGCCCTGAGGTGAAGGCCGGGGTCAAAGCGAAGTTTAAGGAAATTCAGGCAGACAACGCACGCCGCGTCGTCGTGAAGCGGAGCTAACCCCATGGCACAAGCAACTCGGCCAATTCCGTTCCCCATGCTGCAGCAGATGGTGCAGCTGGAAGGCAACACGCTCGCTGCTGGCGTTCTTGTTCCCTTTGGCACTTTGGCGGTCAACGATGCCGGAAAGATCAAGCCGTTGACTGACACGCTGATGCAGGCTGGCGCTGCGGCGCTTGGCGTCAGCTTGGACACGCAGGACGTGCGCACCGAGGTCGCTGATGTGACCCGGCGTTGCTTGTTTGCGCGAGGGACGCAGTGGACCGCACCGGCTGCCAAGTCTGGCGACGTTCCCACCGCAACCGAGATCGGCAAGTTCATCGCCGTTCAGGACAACCAGACGGTGAAAAAGACCATCACCGGCACGGACCTGCAAGTCCGCCTAGACGCCATCACCAGCGACGGTTACGTCGTTTTCATCCCGTAACAAGGCCAGGAGTCGCCTATGCCCACCATTGGAAATAGCCCCTCTGGCGTTGTCACGTTCAACGACATCCGGGGTTTGTTCACCGAATACAACACCCAGCTGGCATCGCCGCCGAAAGAAGCGCAGGACATCAACTCGCTGATCTGTTGGAAGCGTTCCAATGTCCACGCTGACGAGACCATCTTCCCGGCGCCGTTTTTCTCGAACACGCCAAAGCAGCGCAACCGCTACGAGAACCGGAAGCACACCGCGCCGGAGATTGCGAACTTTAGCTGTCCTACGGCTGAGTACTCGCCAGACGGCGAAGTCATCCCCCGGGGAACGCAGCTCACGGATCTTTATGGCATCTTTGAATCGAAGCTGCCGACGATGATTCAGCAGGGTCTGCTGGAGCCAGAGTTCCGCTTAGCCGAAATGCTCGGTAGGGGCGACCAAGCGGTCTTTGGAAAGCACGTCTACGACAACCTGCCGTTTTTCAACGCCAACAAGTTGTGCAACCCAAACCGGCCCGGTGTTGGGACGTTTAGCAACCTGAAGCCCGGCCTTGCGCTTGACCGTGCCGGTATCAACTCCGCATTTCACGCGCTAAACACGGTTAAGGGCCCCGACGGTCGCCTGATGCGTCTGGCTGGGCGCCGAACGATCATCGTCAGCACCGAGGACCAGTTCGACCGCGCTTGCACCGAAATGAACGGCAGCATCATCGCCCGCGCTGTCGGCACCGCTGCAGCTGGTATCAGCAACGCACTGGTGGGCCGCGCCGACGTGGTGCTGTTCAAGGACTTGGCGGAGTACGACGGCGGCAAAGGCTGGTACGTGGTGCAGATTGCATCCAACGAGTACCGCCCCTTCATCTTCTCGGAAGTCGCGCCGCCGGAGCTGTACCACGAGGGCCTGAACCCCAACGAGCACAGCCGAGTGCTGCGCAACGTCATTAACTTTGGCTACAGCTACTTTTTCGGCCACGGTTACGGCTGGGCACAGCTTGCCGTCAAGTGCGTTGAGCCCTAGCAGTCCCTGACCATGCCTCAGTCGGTGCCTACCGTCTGAGGCATGCCCGCTCCTATCCTGCTTTGTTGTACGCGCCAGGATGTCCTCGACCGTATGAACGGGGACGACAGCCTGGCGCAGCTTCTCAACGACGGCACCAACCAACCCAACAACACGACGCTGGACCGCGCAATCGAGGATGCAAGCGGCGAGGTCGCTGCTGCGTGTGGCAACAACTACAAGATCTGGACCGTGGCCGGCGCAGTGCCTCAGCACGTCGTCCGGCTGGCCGCGATTCTTGCGATTTACTGGTGCTGGTTTTACGGCACCCACGGGAAGGCAATCCCGGAAGCCGTCGACAAGCAGTACCAGCGGACGCTCGACGTGCTGACCAAGATCGAAAAAGGGCAGCAGGGTCTAGGCGCTGAGCCGAACCCACCCGCGCGCCGAGCTGGGCGCATCGACAACAGCGATGGGGGTAGACGGGCTACCTATGCCGCCTTTAGGTGTGGCGGCTACCTGGGGCGACGCTGATGATCAACCTGCGGTTTTCTCTGGGCGGCGGCGACGGCCCGAGCTTGTCGGATGTCGAGAACAACCTGCGGGACGCCACCTCGGTGCTTAAGCGCTGGGGTGGCTTCTTTCGCGCCAAAGCCAAGCAGCGCTTGGCAGGCCTGTCTGGTCCAGACCTGGCGGCATCCACCCGCGAGCGCTACGCCACGACCGCCGTTGGGTCTGTCACCAAGGCCGGCAACGTCCGCAGCAGCTACGCCAAAAACCTGGAAGCGCAGCTGCGCAAAAAGACCGGGGGCGAAATGAAGGTTGCCGAGCTGCGCCGCTTGGCGCGCGGAGGGTCTACAGCTCTAAGCATTTCCGATGCGCAGGAGCGGTCCATTGAGCGGCTGCGCAAGCGGCTGGAGTCTGCCCGAGCCAAGATCCGCAAGCAGGAGCAGGGCAGGGCGACCAGCTCAAAGGCGACAGCCAAGAAGACCAAGCGCAAGCTAGACGGTCACAAGCTGCTCGGCAAGCTGCACAGCGGCCTGCGCGTGTGGATGTCTGCAGCGGTCGTGGGCCTGCGTAACCGCATCCCGTGGTCTGGCGCGCACAACGAGGGCGCCAAGGTTGGCAACGGTGCGGACCTGCCAGCACGCACCACGCTGGAAATTACCCAGGAAGACGCCGCGGCGCTGGCCCGGTACTTCCTCGACCAGATCACCAAGGGCAAACGCCGATGAGCATCGATGTCCGTAACAACATCCGCGCGGTCTGCGAGACCTTGTGCGACGTTCTATCGCTGGCTTTCCAAAAGCGAGAGCCAGTGCAGCCCGACCTTGCGACGCTGCGGACGGTGTTCAACCCCAAGTTTTTACGCGACCGCGCGCTGGTCTACATCACAGCGGACGACCGCTGCTGGCGCTGGAATCGCTACAGCACAGCGACAGACGACGGACTCTTGGTCATCGCACCGGTACCAGCGACACCGGTTGGCCGCTGGCATCGCGTCAGCAGTCCGGTGAACTTTGGCCCTAACTCGTTTCTGCCTCTGCAGTCGCGCGCTGCTGGGTTCTTTCAAAACGTGTGCCTGTATCGGGGCGACGAAAGCGACGAGCAGATCGACGAGGTGTTTTTCGGTCAGGCGCCGGGCCTCCTGGTCGAGTGGCTAGGCGATGACCCCAAGCCGCAAAGTTTGCACGCTGGCGCGCTGTACCGAGACTCACATCAGATCAACCTGCTGGTGGTGACCGAGTGCCTGCGCGGGTCTCCGTCTGCTGCGTGGGGGTCTCCGCTTCCTGCGGAGTACGCCAAAGACCCCGGCGCCGACGAAATAATCGGCCAGCTGCGAAAGGTTCTCGCTGGTGTGCCGCTAGCCATCCCAGGAATAGAGCACGTCGAGCTCGGGCCAGCTCGCAAGGTCAGCGAGGATCTAGCCGAGCGCATCTTGATCTATGCGGTCGCCTTTACCGTGAGAACGGCCTTCACCATTCCCGACGAGGACTTGGTTCCGTTCGCCTCCCAGGTCACGCCGCGAATGACAGACCAAAACCCCAAGGACCGCGCCTTTGACCCGCTGAACTACGTCTCGCTTGGGTACACGGTGCAGCCCGGGGCCGGGCTTGCGCGGACCTACGACCCGTCAATCGCACTCGTGGCCGGTGTGCCGATAAGCAGCACACCCGCTGCTCACACCTTCGACGCGAGCAAAGACACCTACCGCGACCTGCTAGCCGACGGAACCTTTGCCTATGTCGTGGTCGATGTCGACGCAGACGAGCCACCAGCGACTCCTGGTGCGTTGCGGGTTGCTCGGACGCGCACAGACGCCGCAAACATCATTTCGGACGTGTGGCTGTGCAGCTCCTCGGTGCAGTTTGGCGGGCCCTACGTGCTGCCGTAGCAGCTGCAGCGGTTCCTACCCTTGCCCGGTATGTCAGCTCCCTTTCCCGTGAATAAGAATATCCCGCCTGGGTACAAACGACCTGGGGTGTTTGTCTCGTATGAAATCGGAGACACAGGCGAGAGCCGACCAAACCACCGAGTGCTTTTGTTTGGCTACGTCCCTGCTGGGGCAGCCATTACCTTAAACACCCCGACCAAGGTACTGGTCAAAAGCCAGGTCGATGCCTTGACCGGTTCCCCCAAGTCGATGCTCAGCCGCATGTATGCGGCTGGAAAATCCACGCTGCCAAACGGGGTCGGCGCGGAGTTCTACCTGGTCGGCATGCCGGAGCCATCCGGCGGGACCAAGGCCAAGCGGCTGATTAAGTTCATGGCCAAGCCAATTGCGGGCACGCTGGGCACCAATACCAGCGCCGCGCAAGGCGTCGTTTGCACTGCGTTAATCGGCATGCGCGGGGCTAGTTTCGTAATTTCTCAGGGAGACAGCTTTGCCAGCATCGCCACTAAGGCAAAGGCCGCGCTCGACCTGGTGGAAAATCTGCCGTGTACAGTCACCATCACCGGTGGAGACACGCTGGAGCTGGAGGATATCCACGCAGGCGAAGCCGGAAACGACATGCCGATCTCTGTCACGTTTGACAGCGACGATGCAGGCGTTGCGGCTAGCTGCGGCACTCTGACCATCGGCGGCGGCCCTGCGGCTGCCAACGGTGTGCTGACGGTCAAAGCAACCGTAAAGAGCGCCGCGATTGCGTACCTGAGCGCCGACACGGCCACCGTGATTGCAACCAAAGCAGTTACAGCCCTAAACGGCGACGCCTACTCCGTAAGCGCAGCGCAAGCGGCTGTAGCTACGCCGGTTGTGACGTTGTTCTATCGGGCCGCTCGAGTAGTCAATCGGCTGTCTGCGGCTGCTGTCGGCGGCGGCATCACGGCCACCTTGGCCTCGGGAGTGCTGGGAGTCGGTACACCGACCATCACGTCGGCACTGGCTGCTCTGTCAGCCGATACCCAGGCTTACAAGTCGATTGTCCCGTTTTGGACTGACACGACCAACGCCGGAACCTTGGCCGCTGGTGTCGTCAGTCAGGACCAAAGCCCGATCGAAAAAGACCAGCGGGTTTTCTTTGGGACCTCTCTGTCGCTGGTCGATGCGCAAGCTGCAAACCTTGCGGACGCCACCAGCCCGAAGCTGACGACAAGCGCGCTGTTTGCGGTTATGCAGGAGCCCGGCTCGACTGTTCCGGCCTACGAGCAGGCGGCTCGCGTCGGTGCAATCGTTGCAGCCGAGGACTACCAAGGCCGGAACTTCAACGGTCGAGTCCTGCGGGGCAACGAGTACGCGCCACTTGGCGTCCCGCACCGCGCCGACCGTCAAACGCCAGACGAAGAAAACCTGGCAATCACCGCGTTATTTTTGGCGCCAATTGGCGTCAATGAAGACGACGAGGTGGCTATCGTCCGCAGCAGCACAACCTACAAGGCCAAAGGAAGCCTCGACCAGAAGCTGGAGAAATGGTCGTGCATGTTGCAGGTGCATCTGTACCGCAACGAAATCAAGGCCGCGTTCCGGAAGCTGTTCAAAGAAAAAAGCATCAAGCGTTATGGCAAGCCTCGCACCGACGCAAGCGTCGACGCCCAGGACGTCAAGGATGCGATCTATCGCTTGATGATTCAGTGGGACGATCGCGACCTATTTGACGGCGCCGAGGAGCTTCGCGGCGCCATTCAAGCCGGGGTGGTTGTTTCGCCAACCCGCATCGACGTATCGCTTCCGTTCCGCCCACTAGCCGACCTCGACCAGCTGGCGGTCGAGGGCATCATTTCCTAACCCCTTCTCAGTCAGCCCGCATTGCGCGGGCTGCGAGGTTTAACCATGGCTGTTGCCGGACGATGCCCGGTGTCTCTAAACCACTCCAAGGCGATTTACGCCAAGGACGTGGACGTTGACGCCACAAAAAATCAAACGCTGCACGCGCTCGCCACTGGCAAGGTGGTTAGGTCGCAGGGTGCGGCCAAGTACGCTTGGACCATCACGTTTGTTTGTCCCGAAGACAAAGCCCAGTTTGTGCAGCTGCAGGACGGCGGCATTGATAGTGACAGCAACGATGAATTGACCATCAGCTACACCAAAGGCGGCGAGAGCTACATGCTCCTCGACTGCGGTATCAACAGCGATAAGACCAGCAGCGACCAAGACGGCAAGCTCGACCAGGTGCTGTCCGGCGTAGCCACAGCGCGCAGGAGGACGGCGTGAACTTAGGCAATACTCTAAAGCGCGAGGGCGGCACCGCAGAGACCGGGCGCCCGGTCCGCTTCCAGATTCGGCACAAGGTCAAAGACGCCGTCGAGCGTAAGTGGGTCAGTGCTCGCCTCTTTGTGGTCGGTGAATCGCAGCGCGCAGCGGCCAACGAAGCCGCGGCCAAGTACTGCGCGCAGGACCTGCCAGGCCTGCCCGACCTAGAGGACGAGAAGGTCTACCGCTTCTTGCAGCAGGCGTTACGAGATCCGGACGCACCGGCTGCGCAGTTCATCTTAAACGACGAGCTGGATCTGTTCCGCGACGGCGTAACCGCTGACCAGTGCCGGTGGCTGATGCGCCAGTACAACGAGCATGTAAGCGGCGAGTATCCAGAGCTAATCAGCGTCGAGGACGCCAAAAAGCTGGAAAAGCAGGCAGAGGATTTTACGAAAGGCGGCCAGCCGTCTTAGTCAAGGTCCTGGCCTGCAGGACCCGCCCCGAGCTGTGGTTCGGTCGGCCAGTGCCTGAGATACCAGACGCCGATATCTGGCGCTGGGCCGCCTGTGTGCGGGTGGCGCTCCGGCTGACGGAGCCACCCAGAAAGAGATAGACCTCCGTGGCCGTTCAGGAAAACGCAAACATCAGCGCCAGCCTGACCGGCCTTGACGGAGTGATCGGCGGGCTTGGCCAGATCAAGTCAGCCGGTGGGGCCATCAGCGGCGCGCTTAAAAACGTGGTCACTGATGGACTGCGGGCCGCTGGCGTGTTTCAGGCCATCAGCCTTGCGAGCGCAGTCGAGGACGCCAAAAAGCTCGACGCCACCACCGCGCGCCTTGGCCAGAGCTCGGGCAGCTCGGTCGGCGCGCTGCAAGCCAAGTTTGCCGGGCTTGAGCAGAAACTGCTCACGTCTGCGCCAGCGCTGGCGGACTTTACGCAGCAGCTTGGCCGCACGACGTACGACAGCAAAAGCGCCACTGCGGCAGTCGAAGGCCTTGGACTGGAGGCGCTGGCCACCGGTAAGACTCTGTCTGAGGAAATGGCGCTGGGTGAGACGCTGCGGTCGGGGCTTGGCGTCATCGGCGAGACCACCGCAGAGCTTGACCGGCTGCGCGCCATGGCTGGCGCTGTGCAGACTATCGGCGGTCCTGCAGCGTTTCAGGCATCCCTGATCACGCTGAGGTCTCAGCTCGAAGGGGTAGAGACCAAGTCCGATTCTGCCCGGGCAAAGCTGGAGGCCTTTGTTGCGGCCACGGGCAAGGGACTAAAGCCCGGCGCGCAGGCCGGAGCAGCTGGCGGCCTGCTGTCATTTTTCAAGTCGCGGTCGCTCGACATCGAGCGCCTGCTAAAGCGCCGCGTGATAAACGATGCTGGCGAGCTCATCGACCCAGCAGCAATCGCGCGGGACCTGAAGAAAGTCTCCGACAAGCTGCACGGTGGACGCAAGGAGGAGCAGCGGCGCGCGCTGATTAACACCTACGGCCTGGAGGGCGGCCTTGCGATGTTTCGCGGCGACTTCTCCGACGTCGACTCGCTCGCTAAGCTCAAAGGCACCGGGCAGACTGCAGCAGCCGCACAGCGCTTCCGGGAGACCGACGCAGCCAAGCGTATCGAGTTCGAAGTCGGCAAGCAGTCCGCAATGCGCGCCATCGGTTCCAAGTTTTTGGGCGTCCACGACTCGCTTGTCGGCGGACTTGGCACCGGCGGAGCGCTTGGTGTGGAGCTGGTCGGCGGACATCTTGGGGCCAAGGGCCTTGGCAAGCTCTCGACGATGTTTGGTGGCGGTGGCGCTGGAGCAGCTGCCGAAGTGGCAAAGCTCGGGGATGCTGCGCGCACGACTACGCAAGCGCTTACATCCATCGCGGCCATCGATTCCGAGGCAAGCGCTGCAGCCGGCGGTCTCACCAAGCTGTCGGGCGCGCTCATCGGCGCCGGTGGACTCGTTGTGGGCGCGGCATCCGCTGCGCTGCAGCTCAAGGTGCTGTCCGAGATTGGCCAAGACCGCGACGAAATGGGCAAGCAGTGGCGCAAAGACCACGGTCTCGATGACCAAGGTCGGCCTATCGCTCCGCTGCCGCAGGACGCCGCGTTCAAGGCCGCGAGCGAAGGGAAGACCGCAGCTCAATTTCTCGGCGGCGGCATTCTGGACACCCTCGGCGGTTTGTTCGGAGACAGCAACCGGCGCGCAGCTCCGACCGAGGAGATCACGCAGACCGAAGTTGACTACCAAGCGCGCGCCGACGAGGCGGCGGCCATTGAGCAGGCTATGGATCGCAAGGCAGACAAGAACAGACCCAAGGCCACCAAGACGGCCCAAGCGCCGGGCAACGTGGTTTTCGGCGAGGACGAAATGGAGATTGTCGTCAAGGTCAAAAGCCCCAACAAGGCGAGCAACTAATGCTGCTGCGCGACGCCTACGCCTTTGAGTTTGTCACCGAGACCGGACGAGAGATCCCGCTCTTTGGCTCGCTGCTGAGCTGGGAAGATGACCTCACCACGGGCCTTGTCGAGCACCGCTTCGTCAACCGCAACGGCGCAAGACACCAAAACCTTGGGGCGCCGCCTCGAAAGTTTAGCTTTAGCTGCATCGAGCTTGGGGTCGATGTGCAGAAGCGATACCGTTTCTACTGTGACGCAATCACGGAGTGCCCCACGGGTGCGCTTACGCACCCTCGCTTTGGATATCGGCGCGCAGCGTGCGAAGGCATCAAAGCTAGCGAGAACCCAGGCACCGACGCCGACGCCATCCAGTTTGTGATCCGTTTTTCGGACGATGGGTTCAGGGACGACGAGCCACAAAGTCCAAGCCAAGCAGCTGGAGCAGCTGCGCAAAACGCCGAGCTGCTGGTCGCTCGCACCGCTGCCCTGCGCTATCAGCCCCCGGGAATGGTAGTTGCCAGCAGCAACGTGCTGGCCGCTGCCAACCGCTTGGAGTTTGCCGTTCAGGATGCGGTGGTCCAGGCCGCGCCGCTGTTCGAGGTCGCCGCCCGCGTGTCCGAGCTGCAGCAGCAGGTTGAGCAGGTCGGAAGACTGGCGCCCCAGGTCGAGTACTACAGCCTACGCGCAGCCGCTAACCTGTCGCTTGGGTCAGCGCTGGAAGCCTACGCAGCGCTGCAGCAGGGCCGCCCCCAGATCCTGCCGTATATTGTCCGCTCGCAAATCTCTGTCACGCGGCTGGCTGCAAGCCTGTACGGGTCCAAGGCCAGGCGTATGACCCAAGAGCTGCTGCTGCTTAATCGCATCGCCGACCCGCTGCAGCTGCAGCCCGGCGCCGTGCTGCTGCACTCTGACCCCCGCGTCGTCAGGGCTTCCGTCGTGTAGCGCTTCCTACCGTCTGCAGCATGGCAGGAAGAACGCAGGTCCGGGTCGTGACAAACGACCAAGACGTCTTCGACGTTATGGAGCTCGACTACTCCAGCGACATGATGATCGTAGGCGACGAGCAACACCTGAGCATTTCCAACTATCGGGGCCGCTACACCGACAAGTTGCCGCTTGGGTCCTTGGTCTCGCTCTTTATGTCGCATCCGGAAGTAGACGGCGGGGCCCAGACGCTGCGCCATTACGGCCGCATTATCAGGCGCGAGGCAGAGTCGAGCACGACAGCCGGGAGCGTGATCCGGCTGACGACGGCTGACCTTGGCTGGCACCTGGCGAAGTGCTGCGCCCCGCTTTGGTTCAATCTGGAGCAGGGAACCGACCGCGACCTGCTCGACCCTGAACGCTCCAGGCCTGGCCGCACTGGTCGTAAAAATCACTTCATCGACCCAAGCTTTGGCCTTAAAGGCTTTCGCGGGTCCAACAAAGTCAACAGGCAGCGCAAGCAGAGCCTCAGCGCAGCGCGGGCGCTGGCGCTCAATGAGGCCCTAAAGCTGTTCGCGATCCAGGTCGAACCCGGGGACCTCATTCTGGACAAGCAGCTGGAGTACGCCAAGCGTCACAACCTGCTGGTCAACGTCTCTGTCGACGGCTACGTGCAGGCGTGGATTCCAGACTACGAGCGAAAGCCGAGCTACCGCATCATCCGGCGCGGCGGAAACTCAAACGTCATCAGCGGCAAGCGCATCGAGGACGCGCAAACGCAGTACACCGAGGTGGAGTGCGTCGGGGAGCAGTTCGATTTTCAGGGGGACAACGACGACAAGACGGGGCCCAACGCAGGAAAGAAGCGCGGAAAGTTCACCAGCGCAATGGCGCCCGATGGGCAGAAATCGTCGCTGCCGTTCTTGCACCGGCACACCTTCGCCGACCCGGACATGTATGAAAAAAAGTACGCCCAGCAGCACGCGGAATGGGCGTACAAGCGAGGGCTCTTTGACAGCTTCTCGCTTGAGTACGTCGTCCTTGACCATCACCAGGACGGCCTGTGGTGGGAAAGCGATACCATGGTGTCCGTTGACGACGAGGACCTGGGAGTCGTTGGCAACTTCTACTGTCAGCGCGTCAGCTGCCCGGTGTCGCCGCGCTCCGGAAACACAACCACGGTTCTACTGCGCAAGCCGGGGCTTCTCACTGCTTTTGGCGGTGACTATCCTGGGGCGCCACCGGCTGTCATAGGGGGCAAGCTGTGAACGTCTCAGCGCTAGTTCGTGGGTACATTGCGCGCGTGATTCGTTGGGGCAAGATCTCGGTCTCTCCGGCGAGCGGATACGTGCAAATGGAAGGCCGCGACGCCGACCAGGACGAGCCCCAGTCGCAGCAAAAAATGCGGTGGATGCAGCACTACGGCCTCGCGTCAAAGCCGCGCGCCGGAAGCGAAATCGCAGCGGTGTCTATCGGTGGCGCTGCTACAAATCGGATCGCGCTTGCCAGCTCAACCCCAGGTGCTGGGCCTCAGACTCAAGAGGACGGCGAGGTCGAGCTCTATGCAGAGCACGGCCAGCGCGTAGTGCTCGACAAGGACGGCAGACTGACAGTCTCAGCAAGCGGAAGTACGATCGTGCTTAAGCCAGACGGCACCGTCGCGATAGACGCCAAGGCCGGGGCGGATGTTGTCGTAAATGGCGGTACCGCCAAGGTTGCCGTCGAGGGAACAGAGGTGGACTGCGGGTCGCTGTCTGTCGTCCTCAGCATGGCAGGGATTGCACAGGTGTACTGGTGGGCTCCGGGGACGCTGACGTTCTCGCCGGTCCCGGTTTACCCGGCCAAGCTGCCGATAACTGGCAAGATCGGCCCCGGCGCCGCGCGCTTTAAGGCCTAAAGGTCCTGCCTACCCTTCGGGGTTGTGCTGGACGTTACATTGAATAGAAACGGGCGCGGCAAGTTCACTTTTGCATGGTTGGGCGGGGACCTGCGTTTCGACGATAAAGCGGTCTATCCGGTCTTCTCAACGCTTTGGATGCCCAAGGGCGGCTATTACTGGGACCAGAGCGGCCAGCAGGGCACGCTTCTTTCGACGGTCAAACAGGACCGGATGCGCACCGGAAGCCAGCTTGCCGCTTACGGTCGCGACGCGCTGGAGCAGTGCCAAGCGGCGCGGCTGCTCAAGGCGGTTGACGTGTCAGCACGTCGCACCAGGCCGGGCTCCTACCTGGTCGATTTGCTTTGGACGGGCCCCTCTGGGGATTCCGTCGCTGAAACGGCGGAGGTCTGAACGTGGCCACAATTGCGACGTACACCGAGGAGGAGGTCTTCCTCCTCGCGCTTGCGTATCTGCAGAAGGCATACCCAGGAAAGGCGACGCACCCGCGGTCATTCTTGGGCCAGCAGGCGCGCGCGTTTGCGCAGTTCGCTGGTGCGACGCAGGAAAAGATCAAGGCCTGCTCAGACGATGCAATCCCAGCCCAGACTGTGGACGCTTCGGGCGTCATACAGTCGCGCTGCAGCACGGCGGCGCTCGACGCTTGGGCCTTCACTTTTGGCCTACCAAGCAACCGCGGCGCCGGTGTGTTTGGCCGCAATGGAGCGACCGCTGCCACTGGCGGCCTTGTCACGCCTACCGGAACCGCTGGGTCTGTCATTCCTGCGGGTACCGCTCTGCTAGACGC
The DNA here is from genome assembly GCF_937894855.1 of uncultured Zoogloea sp. Lineage (NCBI taxonomy): Bacteria > Pseudomonadati > Pseudomonadota > Betaproteobacteria > Rhodocyclales > Zoogloeaceae > Zoogloea > uncultured Zoogloea sp. The sequence goes on along the minus strand of NZ_CALAYQ010000066.1, from coordinate 5,163 downwards.
AAGCGGTACCGTCGAGCTTGTGACTGTTTCCACGGTCACGCTGCCGCTGCTCACGCCGCTTGGCATCAATGCAACCACGCTCGGGGCAAAAAGCAGCCTCACAGCTGGCACGCAGCTGCGCTTTGCAAGCGCGCCGCTTGGCGTAAACAGCACGGTCACGCTTGCCACAGGCCTTGTCGGTGGGCTCGATGTTGAGTCGGACGTCGACCTGCTGGCCCGCATCCTGCGAAGGCTGCAAAGTCCACCCAAGGGCGGTACCGCAGCGGACTACCGCGAATGGGCCGAGACTGCAGCCAACAGCGCAGGCACAAGCCTTGGCATCGTCCGCGCCTACGTCTACCCGCATCGCGAGGGCGTTGGGTCTGTATCGGTGGTGATCACCCAAGCCGGATCCGGAGTCGGAAGAGACCCGGGTTCTGCTACGGCTGCGGCTGTGCTTGCGGTGCTGGACAAGCTACGAATCGCCACTGACACGGCCTATGTGTTCCGCCCGTATTTCAACCCAGCGCGCAAGCTATCCATACGCCTGTCGGTCGTGACTACCTCCGAGTATGTTTTTGACTGGACCGACTCAGCGCCAGACCTGGTGCAAAGCTACAGCGGCGTCTCGCTGGTTGCGACTGGCGCTGTCCCGAATCCGGCGCTGAAAAGTGCCATCGACAACGGGCGCAAGCCTCGCATCCAGCTTTTGCTGCCGGGGTTCGGTCCGCTGCCAGTGCAGCGCCGGGTGACTGCCTACGCGGCTGATACGCCAGTTCTAGGGAATCACACGCTGACACTGGAGAGCGCGCTGCCAGCCGCCCCGCTGCTGGGCGACCTCATCTACGCAGGCGGGCCCGCTGTGGACTACCTGGCCGATGCAACGCTTGCGTTTGTCAATGACATTGGGCCCAGCAACCAAAGCGGCTACGCAGACAAGGACGACAGCTGGCTCGCGATAGTTCCCGTAAGTGGCATCGCCAAGGCAGTGCTGAATAAAAAAGACAGCGCCGGAGCTCAGGTCGCGATGTACAGCCCCAAAGTCGGGACAGGCGTTGGCATCACGCTGCAAGTCGGCGCAGGCCCGGTGGCTGCTGATGATGTCACGCTTTACGACAACATCCCCGGTCAAGGTCCCGAGCTGCCTCAGGTCTACAGCATCTTGGTGAGGGCCGCGTAATGGACGCTCTCGACTGCGAAAAAGAGCTACTAGGAGGCTTCCCCCCTGGCACCCGCGACTGGCTTGATTTTGCCGACCCTGACGGGCCGGGGCCGCTGATACAGGCCTTGGGCGCAACGCTTTACGATACCGACGTTAAGCCCACCGACCAGCTGCGCAAGGAAGTGAACCCCTCAACCTGCCAGGGTGGACAGGCAGAATGGGAGCGCACTCTTGGCCTAACCGGCACCGACACTTCGCGCTTTGGCGATGTGCTGGCGAGGCGCGCGCAGATCATGTCTCGGCTGCGCGAATCAGGAGCCACCACGGTTCCGCTGATTCAGTCCGTCATTGCTCCGCTGCTGGATTACGCGGACCCCAGCCAGCTGGTGGTCCGTGAGGTCAGCCGCTCGTTTCTGCGCAGCGCTCACTCATACTTTGCAGTCGGACCGCTCGCGATCGGACTCACTACGGTGCAGCTGCAGTTTTTGGTGCGAGACACTGCGGCGGTGTCTAAGTCTGGGGCACAGGTAGACCTGAACCTGACGCACCCGGTGCTTCAGGATGTGCGCGTCTCGCTGACGGCCCCAGATGGCCGATTCATACAAAAAGGCTTCGTCGAGCCGCGCCTAGGAGAGGGGTCTGTAAATGGCTTTGTCCGGATCTATTTTCCGGAAATGGCCGGGGCTGTTGTCGCTGGCCTGTGGACCCTGCAGATCACGGCTCTAACCCCGGGCACGGTGGCTTCGGCGCTCCTGTTCGTAGAGGGCTTTGGCCGCGACGCATCCGGAGCGGACGGCCTGAGCGCTGCAAAGTTTCACTGGGCGGTCATCGCTGAGCCCGCGCTCATGGGGCCGCGCGCAGACCGAGCAGCTGCAGCGGCTGCGATTCGGCGCATAAACTACGCGACGCGGGTTGGGGTGCTGGCCTATCGCAGCTCGGGAGCTGGAGCGCTTCCAGCTGGGCAGCTTGCTGCAATCCCAGATGACCCCGGGGCCATCCCTGACGCCTGCATCCCTGGCTAGCCTGGTTCCTACCCTTTGGGGGCAATGGGCCTTCCTGACTCGCGAGACGTAACTTTCACGCCAAACTCGGTCCCCGAGATTCCCGCAGCGACACTGAACGCGCTGCAGGACACCGCGGTTTTGCTTTTTGAGCAGACCGCACGCACGCCCCCACGCTGCGCCATTCGCAGCTACGACGGGTCAAAGATCCGCGTCGAGTATGTGCGTAGCGCGTGGGTGATCGACAGCATCACGTCAAAGTGGGCTTGCGTTTTCCAAGACGAGCCCGGTGTGGATGTCACCGTCGCGGCGCTCGCCCCCGCAGCGATGAGCTTTGCCGCAAACACTTGGTATTACCTGTATCTGCGCTCCGCGTCGGGACTGCCAACGTATGTCATTTCGACAACGGCCCCCGGTGCGGGCCGCATCTACAAGAGCACCGACAAGACCTATCGCCTGATCAAGAGCTTTCGCACCAACGGAGCGGGAGCAATCATCCCGTTTTCGATGGTGGACGGGGACAGCCTCTACACTGGCGGGAACTTCCTGGAGCTGAACTTTGACCTGACCGTGAACAGCACCAGCTGGACCCCGGTCGGTACCGATTACATCCCGCCCAAGGTTCGCGCCGGCACCATCCGCGCCTACCTCGGCAACACCGCGACCGCAACGACGGAGACGCTGCAGCTGCTGCCGCGCGACGTAGTGGCAACGATCGTCGCTCCGGGCAGCTCCGGGCAGCAGCTGTTTGTGCCTAAAGCCCCAAGCGGGGCACTTGCTGCCGAAGTAGAAGCCAGATTCAAGGTCGAGTTCAGCGACAACGCCAAGCAGCTGTCCGCCAAGATGGCGGTCGGCTCCGGGGCCAGCTCGGCCTATTTCGCTGCTGAGTCATTCCAGGAGTGGTCGTGAAACTGTCACCGATAGCCGTTGTCACTTCCCTTCCGGCGGCCAACGTTGAGCCGCCTGGATTCTTTCGCGCCGAAGGCGGAAACGTCATTTCCATCATGGGACAGGCGACGAACGCTGGCCCTATCTATCTGCTTCGCAAAGTCATCAAAGAGGACGGCAGTTTTCAGTATTTGCCGTACAAGCCGGACCGGCCTTATCGGACAAACCCAGCCGTGCTCTCTGGCTACTTTCACGCCCAATTTGAGACGCCAGCCAAGTGCGCTGACCAGTTCGTCCTGTGCGACGATGGCGGCGTTGTTGGCATAACGGGTGCCGGAGCGAGCGCGGAGCACCTGCGATGAGCGGCGACCACTCAGGGGTTGAGCCGGAGGTCCCAAGTCAGCTTGGCCCGGGCATCGTTGGCCCGCCAAATCTTGCGCCTGGCACGGATCCGCCTTCGGTCTTGGTGTGGGACGGCACAGTGTGGCAAGAGCGCCGGGCAGGATATACCGCGCGGCTTGCGCTGCTTAGCGACATCTACAACAACGCCAATTGGGTCGCCAATACGTGGATTGGGCTTAACTCGGTTTGCCAAACTAACAGCAGCTATTCGTTTGATTTCGTAGCTGGATACGTTTGCGAGACAGAGCAAGAGAAGGTAAGCCGGTGGACGTTCTCGTCGGCTGGCTACTACGGCGGCGCTTTAGCTGATTATGACATTCAGGTTTGGCAATTCAGCCTAAGCAGTGGCTCGTATTTTGACACAGGTATCCGAATCACGGTTCCTACCGGCGCGCGTTTTGCGCAGCAGACCGACCCAGGATCAGAGCTAATTTTGAATCGCGGGGACCGCCTCGCGTTTGTGGCCGAAGCGAACCAAAACGACATTTGGTTTGCCATTGACGCCCACGTTTTGCCTCTCACCTAGGAAGAAACATGCCAGCAAACATTAAATCCATTGCCGAGGGCGGAAATTTCCCCAAAGCCGATTTTCACTCCAGCGAGGCAGCTGTAGCCATCGGGCGCGGCGTGCCGCTGCGTATCAAAGTTGCGGCTGAGGTCAGCAGCACCGACCGACACCAGGTGGCGGTCTGCCCTGATTTTGAGAATCCTGACCTCGTTTGCACTCAGCAGATGATCAAGGCGCTGCCCGGTACCGGCCTTGCAGGCTGGGCTGGCCTGCCAGCGCTGCCGCTGCTGCTGGGCGGAACGGTGGTCGCTGGCGACCTGCTGACCGTCTCCGGTGGAAAATTCATCAAAGCAACCACCGGCAAAAAGTGCTTGTACCGCGCGATGGTCGACGGAGCCGCTGGCGACGTCATCCCAGGCGCCCCGGTCGGCGTCACCGCCTAGTCATTTTCCCCATCTTTTTGGAGCTCAGAACATGGTCCCGATTCGACGCGCCGCTTCCTACTTATCGCTGCTAGCTGTCTCGCTGCTGGTGTTTGGCTTTGGGTGCTACACCCCACCGCCCACCGCTGCACCGCCTCAGCAGGTCATCGTCGCCACCATCAGCCATGAGGCACCATGCGCAACTGCGGTCTCTGCGGATCCACCGAAGGCTCGGAGCACCTGCCAACCTGCTGCGCAGCGCAGCTCGGCATTACGTTTTTCCTTCCAGCCCCCCGGCCAGGCCTGCCAGGAAGTCGGCGTCTCACACTGCAGCAGCTGTGTGACCGATACAACCGGCTTGCGGATAGCTTCGCCAAAGCAGGACAGACCCAAGCTGCAGCCGTGCACCGAGGAATCAGCATGGGACTGCAAATCGCTGCTGGCATGTCGTCGAGAGGAGGATGATCCGGAGTGGCTTGAGTGCTGCCCTGGCTTTTTTCCGACCACGCGGCGCCTGCGACTGGAGCGCGCCCGCGTGGGCATTCCGATTGCGGTCTACTACCCGCCGGTCTACTACCAGCCCATCGTCAGCCCCGAGCTGCTAGATCCTGGCCGCCATCGCTCGGCCTAGCTGGCGGCGGCGTGTCATCCCACTTGGCGGAACTTGCACACGCTGCACAGACCGAAACTGCAAGCAGCAACCCCAACGCTAAACCACGCATCAAATAACCTCCCGACATGATGTTGTTGATTGCGCCCGCAGCAGGATGCCGCGGGCCTCGCTGACTGCTAGGCGCAGCG